>JANNRX010000235.1:0-4439 GCA_031401875.1 Hyphomicrobiales bacterium
AGAACCGTGAAGCGATAGCGGAACGGTATCTGGAATCCAGCACAAAGGTTCGCCGAAGGCGGCAAAGTCATTGTGCAGAAGGCACTTTATGCTGGATTCCCGATCTCGTGATCCGGCTACGCCGGACACAGTCGGGAATGACAAGTCACAAAGTCTCCTCAGGGTCTTGCCTGCGCCTGACGCCCGATGGGCTCTGGCACGGATTTGGGAGGCAGCGGCGGCGTATCCAAAGCGCGACCGGGCAATGCTTTTACGCCGGGAGGGCGCTTCTGGGCCACCGAGCCCGTGACCAGTGCTTCATCGCCGGGAATCTTGCGGATGGCTGGCTTGCGGGCAGCCACAGGAACCGCATCGGGCGCTTTGGGTCGTATCCGCTTTTTGCCATCGAGGGTGGTAAGCGCGATACCTTCAGGCGTATCGAGCCCATAGATATCCTCGCGGAATTGCACCCTGCCCTGACCATCGCCATACGCCGTGAGGTAAACCCAGGCGACGGGCACATGCTTCTTGAGTTTGTGTTCGGTGCGCAGGCCTGCCTCGATATCACGGTCGATCTGGGCCCGGTCGATGCCCTGATCGCTCAGCAGCCATTCGGCCAGATCACGCACATCGGAAACGCGCGCACAGCCCGATGAGTGGAAGCGCACATCCTGTTTGAACAGCTCCTTCTTCGGCGTGTCGTGCAGATAGACTGCCTCGCTGTTGGGCATGTCGATCTTGAGCTGGCCCAAAGAATTCTGCGGGCCGGGGTCCTGGCGCAGTATGAACCCGGGGTTGTTGGCAAAGGACCAGTTGACGCTGTTGGGATCAACCTCCTCGCCCTTCCAGTTGACGGTGCGCAGGTTGTTCTTGTTGAGATACCAGGGATCTTTCTTCAAGGCCTTGGCAACATCATTCTTGATGATCGAGTTGGGCACCGTCCAGTACGGATTAAGATTGATCGAGGAAATATTGGCCGAGATCACCGGCGAAGGCCGCTCTTTCTTGCCGACAACCGCAAGATGGCGGCGCTCGACCTTGCCTTTCGACACGGCCTCCACAACCGCACCCGGAATATTCACAACGACATAGCGCGGCGCAAACTTGAAGACATTGTTTTGCAACCGTTCAACGGATGCCCTGAGCTGCTTGAGACGCACTTCGGCCGGAACATTCAGGGCCGCGAACGTGAGCCGCCCGACAGCGCCCGTTTCCGAGAGGCCATGGCGAGCCTGAAATCGCTTCAGCGCCGCTGTTGTCGCCGCATCAAACTGATCCGAAGCCGCATTGGCATTATCAAGATCGCCTGAAATCGCGAGCCTGGCTTTCAATTGGCTGACAGGCAAACCAGACTGCCCCAGTTTCAAGCCACGAGCACTGTCCGGAACAGCTTTCCAGCCGCCTTGCGCCACGATATCCTCATAGAATTTCAAGCCACCAAGGGTTCGAGCCAATGATTCGGGACCAAAGGCAGGCTCACTATCATCGCTGTCCTGCGGCTTGAACGCATCGGAAGGCACAACAGATCGTGGTGGAACAACGGTCGTCAGACCGGATTGAAGGCGCGCTTGTGATTGCGCCATGCTCGGCACAGAGCAACTCGCGAGTAACGCCATTGCAATGCCGAAACCGGCAAGGCTTCGTTTGGACATCGCCCACTCCTACACAAACGCAACAAAAACAACGGCAAAACAAAGGAGCCCCAAAAACACGGGAAGCCCATCTTAAATTCGAACACCACATTAGTGGTATTTTCCCAAGGAAGGGTTAACCATCGCACTCGTGCTTCGCCGGGGCTCACATTGTCGACCCACGAACCTCACAGTATTTTGGCGGCAAAGCTCGCCTCTTGCTCTTGCTGTCAAGCTGGGCAATCATCCGAGTCGCAATGGAGGCACTCGCAATTGAGTGAAAACACGACAGAAATCCGAGGCTGCGCAGAACCGTCTTCGGTCACGCCGTTCCCTGTTTCAAGGCCCGCGCCTCAGGTGGCTTTTGATCGCCAGGAGCTGCAAATCATCATGGGGCTTTACGGACGAATGGTTGCAGCCGGGGAATGGCGCGACTACGCCATGGATTTCCTGAGGGACAAAGCCGTCTTTTCGATCTTCCGTCGCACGTCTGAAATACCGCTTTACCGCATCGTAAAAGACCCTGAGCTTCGCCAGAAACAAGGTATCTATGCTGTCATGGCCCATGGCGGGCTGATCCTGAAACGCGGCCAGGATCTGGCGCAAGTGCTCCGCGTTATCGATAAGCCGGTTCGTACCGTTACGATGTAATCCGCCGGGCGGATTGCGCAGTCGCTCTTTTCCGGAAATTACTGTTTATCGAGTTTTTCAAGCCGCACGCGCATGGCATCAAGATCTCGTTTCACGGCTGCGACGTCATCATTGTCTGTCTTGGTGCCCTGACTGGCTGCCTTCTCCGCCAGCTCCTGTGCGACAGCAAAAGGATTGAAGAGCTTGAAGGCGTCCTGGAACATCTCCATGCTGGTACGGGCCTGATCCTGCATCGCACCCAGCACGTCGCCGGACATGGTTTTTTGCATCTGCTCGCGAAACTGCTGCTGTTCCTTGACGAAATGCTGCATGGAGTGATCCAGAAAACTCGGCACAAGTCCCTGCACCTGATCGCCATAGAACCCGATGAGCTGGCGCAGGAACGCCACCGGCAACATGGTCTGCTGACCCTCCTTGCTTTCAAGCTCGAAGATGATCTGCGTCAGTACGGAGCGCGTCAGGTCTTCGCCGGTCTTGGCATCGCTGACAAGGAACTCCTCCCCTTTTTTCACCATCACAGAGAGATCTTCCAGTGTCACGTATGAACTGGTCCCTGTATGATACAGGCGACGATTGGCATATTTCTTGATCATCGTCGGCCCGGCAATTTTTGTCATGAGACCCCTTTTGACCCTGTAAATCTGCCTCTTCACGGACAAGATATCACCATAAGAGCGCTGTTGCGCCGCAAACACAAGCCCTTTGCGACGCATCAATTTGATAGGTCGTTATCTGCTTGACGAATGCCGCCTCACCGTCTTGACTACGACGGGATAACAACAAATCAGTCATGCACACAAGGAAGTAAGACAATGGCAGGCAAAGATGTGGTGATCGTGGCAGCGACTCGCACGGCGGTGGGCTCGTTCAATGGCGCTTTTGCGGATCAACCCGCCCACAAGCTTGGCGCAACAGCCATCATGGCCGCACTGGCTCGGGCCAAGGTCGAGGGCAAAGAGGTCGACGAGGTGATCTTCGGCCATGTGCTGACAGCGGGCGCTGGACAGAATACCGCGCGCCAGGCCGCCATGGCGGCAGGCATTCCCGACAGCGCCACGGCGCTTGTGATCAACCAGGTATGCGGCTCCGGCCTGCGCACTGTCGCCATGGGCATGCAGGCGATTGCCGCAGGTGATGCGTCAATCATCGTGGCGGGCGGACAGGAATCGATGTCGCTGTCGCCCCATTCGGCCCATATGCGTGCCGGCACCAAGATGGGTGATGTGAAGTTCATCGACACCATGATCAAGGACGGCCTGTGGGACGCTTTCCACGGCTATCACATGGGCAACACTGCCGAGAATGTCGCGGCGAAATGGCAGATCACGCGCGAGCAGCAGGATATCTTTGCCGTCGCCTCCCAGAACAAGGCCGAGGCCGCCAGGAAAGCCGGTAAATTCAAGGACGAGATCACGCCCTACACCGTTTCGACCCGCAAGGGCGACATCATCGTCGATACCGACGAGTATATCCGCGACGGCGCGACCATCGAGGCGATGATGAAGTTGAAGCCCGCGTTCCCCGGCGGCGTCTCGGTGACTGCGGCCAATGCCTCGGGCCTCAACGACGGCGCGGCGGCACTGGTGCTGATGACATCGGACGAAGCAAAAAGGCGCGGCCTCACACCGCTTGCGCGCATCGCCTCCTGGGCAACGGCAGGCGTTCCAGCCGAGATCATGGGTTCAGGGCCGATCCCCGCCTCGCGCAAGGCGCTGGAGAAGGCGGGCTGGACCGTCAAGGATCTCGATCTCGTCGAAGCCAACGAGGCTTTCGCGGCCCAGGCCTGTGCGGTCAACAAGGACATGGGCTGGGATCCAGCGATCGTCAATGTCAACGGTGGAGCCATCGCCATCGGTCACCCCATCGGCGCATCGGGTGCGCGCGTGCTCGTCACGCTGTTGCACGAAATGCAGAAGCGCGGCTCGAAAAAGGGCCTCGCTACGCTCTGCATCGGCGGCGGCATGGGCGTGGCACTTACCGTGGAGCGGTAGGAGAAATCTTCCTTCCCCCCTTGCGGGGGAAGGTGGCCTTCGCTTCAGCGAAGGTCGGATGAGGGGTATCGCGAAGCGAGCCTTGCTAAGGTAAAGCTTCCAGAAACCTCTCAAGACTTGCTTTGCAATACCCCTCATCCGGTCGCCATCCGGCGACCACCTTCTCCCGCAAGGGGAGAAGGAAAAA
>JANNRX010000236.1:0-4271 GCA_031401875.1 Hyphomicrobiales bacterium
TCCTGGTTCTTCGAGCAGCGGGACCCTGCAAAGGTATTTGAGATAGCCGATCAAATGAGAGCTGATCTTGGTCCTGAAAGATTTTTCAATGAGCCGGGAATATCTTGGCTTTGAGAAGCTTGGATTATAGGCCGTTTTGGATCGTTAATTTCTGCAGAGTGTGTTGCGCTTAATCCAACCGATCCACCCGACTCGTATCTTTGGAAAGATTCCAAGAGATTTGAAATTGAAATAACGGAGGCCCTGCGTCCCGGTCGACTGAGAGGTAAGGAATACAAACAAGAACGAGAACCAGTTGAATTTATTTCTCAAGAAGATCAAATTGTGAATGCGTCTGTGGTTGGCAATTGGATTAAAAAATCTGTCTGTAACAAAATTAAAAAATCGAAAAAAATCGAAAAAATTCATATTTTACTTGTTCATTTGAGTGCATTTGATCTTTTCTTAGAAGAAAATGAAATAAGAAATGAATTCATAAATATAATTGACTATTACAAATTAGAAAAGGGAATAATTGTTTGTATTTTATTTGGAAAACGTGCGTTCGGACCTGATTTTTTGATCGAAGGACGATGTGTAAGTAAAATCAAACGAAATTGATTGTTCCCTTCTCGGAGCGGGAGCTGTTCGCCAAGACGGCGTGAGCGAGACTGTGACTATTGCTTGAAAGGTTCATACCGTGCGCTGAGCTGATCCCTCAACCTCCGGACTTCACTGTCGTTGAAGCCCGCGACATTGTAGACCGCCGTCATCACATTATTGAACGGCGCGCAGATAACGGAGAGGCGGGATGTCTCCACGACTGCAAAAAGGAACCTTGATGCACCTGAGGCACTGGAGGAAAGATTACTGGCTTTCATGGAGAGCAGCGCCTCATTTGTGGTGGTCTTGCATTGCTCGACATCGGGAAGCTTCAACACGACATAACCATTGAAGATTGATATGTTTTTGCCGGCACCGCCGAACATCGCTGTGGTGGCCCCTTTGGCCTTGATCGAGAACTCCTGAATGAGCGTTTCCATCATGGAGCTGTTGGCCACTTCCGAGGCGCCGTAAGCAATCAGGAACGCCGTTGAGATACCATTGACATCCATGCAGCGCATGCTGACGTTTGTGAAAGGCTTGGTATCATGACGCAGCACGCCCCAGACCATGTTGTTGTTGCTACTGATGTCGGACAAACGGGCCAGGCCAGCAACTTCCTTGGCTTCCTGAAGACAGGCCTGGAAATCCCCATGGGGCAAAACCTGCCAGGCTGTGTTGATTGCCAGATTTTGAGGAGCGGCCGCCAGACCTAAGGCGACAGGTACAGCAGCTGGTGCGGGGGGCGAGGTTTCCGAGCGTCCAGGCGTGGCCTGATACTTATCAGACTCGCGCGGTTTTTTGTTTTTTGTGCTGTTTCCGCCTTTTTCCGCATTGCCGGAAACCTTCAGTCCGAAAATTTCCACTTCCGAACCATCGAAAACACGCCATACGACGCCACCGATGAACATCATGGTGACCAGCAGAAAGGCATAGCTCCCGACCGTGATCGTCCGGAACAGATGCCGTTTCAGTTGGCCATCCGTGTCTTTTTCGAGAATATCCTGCAAGAAACCCATCGGAGTTCCTCCGTCAACCAAGCACAATCAGCCACAAGCGGGGGCAGGCGTCAATCCGCCGTTCAAACCTGATGCGTTCGGGCCCGCAGGGAGACGCGGCCTTTCCTTTCCGTGCCGAAGGCGCGCCAGGAATTGAACGGCGGATGGCGTGAAGCTTGACTTCAGCGCTAGCATTGCTAGCATATGTTTTCAATCAGAGGTCGATCATGGCAACTCTCACGATCCGCAATTTGCCTGATGAAGTTCGTGATGCCTTGCGTATTCGGGCTGCACGCAACCGTCGCAGTATGGAAGCCGAGGCGCGTGCAAGCTTGATCGAGGCTGCGGAGCGACCAATTGTGCCCGAAAGCGACTGGCGGGCAGTTGTCGCCGAGGTTCAGGCAGAGATGGCACCTTATCACGCCCGGATGTCCGGCATCGTTGACAGTCTTATTGCTGACCGTCGGAAGGAAGCCGCTGAGGATGCCGTCGAAGCTGAGGCGTGGGCGAAGGATTGCAAGCCACAATGACAATGCTTCAATGAGTGTGGTCGTCGACGCCTCGGTCGTTCTGGCGCTCCTGAAAGGCGAGGCAATTGCAGACGAGCATATGGCTCGGATTCCTGGCGCAACCATCAGCAGTCTCAACCTGTGCGAGGTCGTCTCGAAGCAGACGCTGGCCGGTTTGGACGAGTATACTATTCGTCGCGCGCTGGAGTTGCTGAAACTTAAGATCGCACCATTTGACGGCATACGCGCTATCCGAGCAGGGTTGCTGATTGGAATCACGAGCCCCTTCGGCCTCTCGATGGCTGATCGTGCTTGCATTGCGCTCGGTGCTGAACTTGGTTGCCCCGTGCTGACAGCCGACCGGGCTTGGGATCGCCTGAATCAGGCTGAGTTCAACATCATCATGATCCGCTAGAGACCAAAGCCATGCTCACCATCCACGGTCGTATCAACTCCATTAATGTCCAGAAAGTCGTGCTCACCTGCGAGGAACTGAAGCTGCCCTATCAGCGCTTTGACGCGGGCGGCGCTTTTGGAATCGTCAAGACGCCGGAGTATATGGCGATGAACCCCAACAGCCTGGTGCCTGTGCTGATCGACGGTGATCTGGTGCTGTGGGAATCCAATACCATCGTGCGTTATCTCGCCGCGAAGTATGGCAGGGGTACGCTATGGCCGGAGGATGCAGGCCAGCGGGCTCTCTCTGACCGCTGGATGGACTGGCAGAGCTTTTCCTTCTGTAGTGCCTATGCTGCCGCATTCCGGGGGCTGATCCGTACGCCTGAGGACAAGCGGGATATGGCGGCCATCGAGGCGTCCATTGAGGCCACGCATCCCTTCATGGCAATTCTCGATGCCGAGCTGAAGGGAAAGATGTTCCTGGTCGGCGACCGCCCGACCATCGGCGATATCGCTACGCTGCCTGTCATTTTCCGCTGGCTCAATATGCCGGTGCAACGCCCACCAGCACCCCATGTCGAGGCCTGGGTCGCCCGTCTTGTGGCAAGACCGGGCTATGACAAGGCGCTGATGCTGCCGGTGACGTAATTGACCGCCGGGTTGCCGGCCGCATCCCTCCCCGCAGGGTGGAGGGATGAGTGCCGCTCCCGACATGTCAATCCTGATGCCTCCTGGCTTTAAAGCAAACCCAGACCCGCGAGCTCTTTCTTGAGTTCTTCCGGCATATCGGCATTAGCACCAAGGCTCGCCATATCGGGCGGCGCGTCCTTGTCATCGAGGTAACGCCAGCCCTGGAATGGTTTCATGGGGCGAGGTCGCACGGTATGCACGACAGGCTCCAGCACGAGATGGCAACGGCTGATGCCTTCGCTGTCGGTGAAGGGGCGAATTTCGAGCATGCGTTGGCGACATTGCACCTGGCTCTTGATCACCAAGTAGAGCGAGCTTTACGTCGCGCCCGCGCCGATACGCCGGGGCAGCATGCGCGTCGTGTGCATCTGCTCATAGGGGCGGCCAAGGCGCTTGAAAAGCAGCCGCGTCTCCTCGATCCACCCTGTGAGATCAGCGATAGAGCTGCAACCAACGGCAAGTTTGATCAGGTTGAGAGTCATCTGTGTGTTGTGGCGCGCCGCCACCAAAAGGCGAGGGGCGAGAATGACCTTTGCACAGGTTTCAAGGCTGTACCTCTGATACCCTTCCCCGGCTTCCCGACTGATCGTTGCGGCGTCTATCGCAGCAGGCGCGGCTTCAGGGCGAGGCAATTGTCAGTGGCCCAGCCTCCGGGACCACGCAGAAGGCCGGTTCGCACGGAGTCTCCCACCGCAAAGGCGACGCCGCAGGCATTGGGGCTGTTGCTCGTCGTCACCTCGATGACGGGCTCGATGTCGCCTTTCTCAGCCTGAATGACGCGGATGGTGGCGATACGCTGGCCCACGAATGGCTTGCTCGTGTCGGTCAGGCGGATGGCGAGAACCTCGCCGCGGATCACGACAGGTGAGGCACGCACGACATCGGCTTCGGTCTTGATCGAGCAGACGCAGGCGAGAGCCGGGCTCTGGGTCACCGCAAGAAACGTCGCGGCGAGGATGATCTTACGCATCGGACAGCACCACGATCTTCGCGCCTTCGCCGACCTGCGCTCCCACGTCACCCAGAACTTCGGCGATGGTGCCATTGCGCGGTGCCAGCAGCGCATGTTCCATTTTCATGGCTTCGACGATGG
>JANNRX010000237.1:0-5527 GCA_031401875.1 Hyphomicrobiales bacterium
TAAGGCCTCGATCACGGATAACGCGGGTTTCTGGGCCGAGCACGGCAAGAGGATCGACTGGTTCAAGCCTTACACCAAGGTCAAGAACGTCTCGTACAAGCCAGGCAAGGTCTCGATCAAATGGTTCGAGGACGGTGTCACCAACGTCTCCTACAATTGCGTTGACCGCCATCTTGCCAAGCGCGCGAAGCAGACCGCGATCATCTGGGAAGGCGACGATCCGTCGAAATCCAAGAAAATCACCTATCAGCAATTGCATGACGAGGTCTGCCGCTTCGCCAATGTGCTGAAGGCCAGGGGCGTCAAGAAGGGCGACCGCGTCACCATCTATCTGCCGATGATCGTGGAAGCGGCCTATGCCATGCTCGCCTGCACCCGGATCGGCGCGGTGCATTCCATTGTCTTTGGCGGTTTCTCACCGGATTCTCTGGCGAACCGTGTCGAGGATTGCGATTCAACCGTCGTCATCACCGCGGACGAGGGTCTGCGCGGCGGCAAGCCTGTACCGCTCAAGAAAAATGTCGATGCGGCTGACAGCAAGGTCAAGGGCGGCATCAAGACGGTGATTGTCGTCAAGCACACCGGCGGCTATGTGACCATGCAGGACGGTCGCGATGTCTGGTATCACGAGGAAGCGGCCAAGGTTTCAGCGCATTGCCCACCGGTCGAAATGAAGGCGGAAGATCCGCTCTTCATCCTCTATACCTCCGGCTCCACCGGCAAGCCCAAGGGCGTGGTGCACACCACCGGCGGCTATCTCGTTTATGCCGCAATGACGCATCAATATGTCTTCGATTATCAGGAGGGTGACGTCTACTGGTGCACCGCCGACGTCGGCTGGGTCACCGGCCACAGCTATATCGTCTACGGCCCGCTGGCGAATGGCGCGACCACGCTGATGTTCGAGGGCGTGCCGACCTATCCAGATATTGGCCGGTTCTGGCAGGTGGTGGACAAGCACAAGGTGAATACGTTCTACACCGCGCCCACTGCCATCCGCGCCCTGATGCAGGCCGGTGACGGGCCGGTGAAGGCGACCAAGCGCACCTCCTTGCGGCTGCTCGGCTCCGTGGGAGAGCCGATCAATCCCGAGGCGTGGGAATGGTATTACAACGTCGTCGGCAACAAGAAATGCCCCATCGTCGACACCTGGTGGCAGACCGAGACCGGCGGTATCCTCATTACACCGCTGCCCGGTGCGACAGCCCTGAAGCCCGGCTCCGCCACGCGGCCGTTCTTCGGCGTCAGCCCCGCCATCGTCGATGCCGAGGGCAAGATCATGACCGGCCCATGCCAGGGCAACCTTGTAATCACGGATTCATGGCCCGGCCAGATGCGCACGCTTTACGGCGACCACGCGCGTTTCATGGACACGTATTTCTCGACCTATCCGAACACCTACTTCACCGGAGACGGCTGCCGGCGCGATCAGGATGGCTATTACTGGATCACGGGACGCGTCGACGATGTGATCAACGTCTCCGGCCACCGCATGGGCACGGCAGAAGTGGAAAGCGCGCTGGTTGCCCATCCCAAAGTCTCGGAATCCGCCGTGGTCGGCTATCCCCACGACATCAAGGGCCAGGGCATCTACGCCTATGTCACGCTGATGCAGGGTGAAAAGGGTTCGGAAGAGCTGCGCAAGGAACTTGTCGGCTGGGTCAGGAATGAGATCGGACCGATTGCATCTCCGGACAAGATCCAGTTCGCGCCGGGGTTGCCGAAGACACGATCCGGCAAGATCATGCGACGGATTCTGCGCAAGATCGCCGAGGATGATTTTGGCGCGCTGGGGGATACGTCAACGCTCGCGGACCCGGCGGTGGTGGATGATCTGGTGAAGAACCGGCAGAACAAGAAGTGAGGGCGAGCCCCTCTCTCTGCATGCAGTGAGAAGAGCTCGCGTTATGACCTCAAGGGATGAAGTCTGCGCTGCCGCTCGTTGGTCAGAGGGTGACCTTCCGATTGGCTAAAACTGAGATCGTCAGTTGGTGGAGCCGTAATCTTTCATGTGCGTGTTCATGCGGGCCTCACAGCCTGCGGTATCCTTGCTGCTCATCATCTGTCGCATTGATGTGACGGATTTCATGGCGGCTTCACGCTTAGCAACATCACTGATTGCAGCCGCACCTCTTTCGAGCGAAGTGATCTTTGCTTCGTCGCACACCAGCTTTTGAGTCTGGGCGCTGGCACTGCCAACGAAGACAGCGCAGGTGAACAGTGATGTCAGAATGAATGATTTGATCATCGGAGGATTCCTTGAAAAATCTGCTGGCAGGATTGCCAGTGATTTAACGCCAAGGATCCGGGAAGGGTTCCATTGTTCGAGTGTAGCGAGTGACGCAAGTTACGGTGACGCCATCAAGTGTCCCTGAATTGGCCTGCCTTGCTTAAGGGGCGCAATCCCATATCATTTACATCAATACGATCAAGATTCGTATACTAAAGTTGACAATTCTCTATCCATCTCCTACCTTCTTCCCATGCTCGAAGTCCGCCAAACCATCGTGTTTTCCGCATGGATGGCCGGTCTTCGGGATATGCAGGCCAAGGCGCGGATCGCCACTCGCATCCGGCGTTTGTCACTTGGCAATTTCGGCGATGTGAAATCTGTCGGGAGCGGGGTGAGCGAGTTGCGGATCGATCATGGCCCTGGCTACCGGGTCTATTTCACAAGGACGGGCTCTACGCTGGTCATCCTGCTTTGCGGCGGCGACAAGCGGACGCAGGACCGCGACATTCTCAGAGCCAGAGAGATGGCGAAGGAGCATAGCAATGGCGCTTGAAACAAAACCCTGGGATGCCGTTGACCACATCAAGGCACCGGAGCAGCAAGCAGCCTATCTGGAGGCGGCTTTCGAGGATGGTGATCCAGCGCTCATTGCTGCTGTCATCGGAGACATAGCGCGGGCACGTGGCATGTCCGATCTCGCACGGGAGACAGGTGTCACGCGCAATGCGCTTTACAAGGCGTTCAGGGACGGTGGCAATCCTACGCTCAGCACGCTGTCATCGGTCGTGAAGGCACTGGGCTATAAGTTGACCGTGAACCCGCGGTGAGACTTTTGCACCGTACTAATGGAATTATGGAACTACCGACCACAATCTCAATTGCATCCATCACACCCGCCTCACCCTACCGCGGCTTTGTGCAAGATCGCGTTGATCAGCGTTTGATAAGGCATGCCCTCGCGCAAAGCCTTCGCTTTCAGCCGCGCCAGATCGGACTCGGGCAGGCGCAGTGAAATCTTGATGCGAGGTTCGTTCATCGTATGGCGCGCCGCATTCTGATAGGACATGCGCATCGCGCTGGTCACTACACTCACGGGACGATAGTCATCCCGCTCGATGGCGGCGATCACATCCTGCTCTTCGGCATCCATGGTTTGTCCCACAGTCGGTTTTCCGGTCATGATGTCATTCCGTCAGATAGAGTGCGGTGAATTTGCGGCTGGGAAACACTGTTTTCAGGAAGATCGTCTCAACGGTTTCAACGAAGGGGACACAATAGGCGTAGCCGTTGATATCGAGCACAAACATCCTTTGCGCGGGATGGTTGCTGCTGGGGTTTTGCAGAACATCAAGGATTTTCCCTGCTTCAATGGCCACAACACATTCCTCAAAGCCAACCCCGCCACGCGCCTTATCACTGCGCAGAAGCGAGGCCTTCTCAGGATTCCAGATTATCCTTTGCATATCTCAATTGTATGGACAAAGTATGGCAGGTCAAGAGCGTGAAATGACAGAAGTATAATTTTCATTCCTGTCCATTTTCTGTTGGTCCCATTAGATTTTCTAGGCATTTCGGGGACATGATTGGACTGCCCCCCAGATTTGAGACAAACTAATCTAGGTGACATGGTATCCGACAGGAGCCACCATGCAGCAAAGCCCGACATCCAGGATATTTTCGACAGCATTCTAGCTTGAGGTAATCGAGCGCATTGTAACAGGTGCTGCGATGGCATCTTTGGCGGAGTATCTGACGGATGAGGATGAAGGCTGGTGAGTGGCGCACATCTATCAGTTCCCCCCTCTCCATTCCTGTCGATTTGCTGTCGGTCCCATTGGATTTTCATTCAGCCTGACTGGCCTAAAACCCACGTCATGCCGGACAGAACCCCCGGCAGGGAGAAGAACGATGTCGTCCATTCTTAAGGTTGCCGCTCTTGCCGTTGCCGTTTCGGGCGGCGTCCTCACTCTGGCTCCTGCCGATGCGCAGGCCGGTGGTTATGGCTACCGTGGTGACCACGGATACAATGGCTACAATCAGGGCTATGCCCCGCATCAGCAGTATGTGCATCCGCGCATCCTGCGCAAGCAGGCACAGATCCGGGAGCGCGCTATCCGCAAGTTCGGCGTCGACCCCTACCCGCAGCTTGGCGGTTATGGTCACGGTTATCGTCAGAACCGTGGTTACCATCAGGACTATGGTCATCGCCAGAACTACGGCGGCGGTCATTACGGTCAGCCGCAGGGTTATTCCTACAGCTTTAGCTGGTAATCGGTCAGCGGCTCTCTCTTCCAATGAGGGGGCCGCTCTTCTAGCGATACAAATCCGCCCGGCTTGAGGGCACATTGAACGCGAGGGCATCCCCCTCGCGTTTTTTCTTGGATGCCACGGTCTGGAAAATGCTGAGCGAGCCGCGCGAAAAGGCGAGCGACACGCCTGCGAGATACGCCAGCCAGATGCGGGTGCGTTCCGCCCCCACCATCGCCTCGGCCTCGGCACGGCGCGCTTCCAGCCTGCGGCACCACAGCGCCGTGGTGCGGGCGTAATGAGCACGCCAACCCTCGACATCATGTACCTCGAAACCATGGGCTTCGAGCTTCGCAGAGCTGTGGCCGATGTGATCGACCTCGCCGCCGGGAAAGATATACGACGTCATCGCCTTGTATTCGGGACGCATGCGGCGGAACGCCTTTTCGCTCTTGCGTCCACGCCGCGTGATGGCGTGGTGAAGATAGAGCCCACCGGGCTTGAGCAGGCGGTTTACCGTGGCAAAATAAGTGTCATGCGCGGCAAAGCCCACATGCTCATACATGCCGATGGAGGAAATTTTGTCGAAGACCCCGGTCATTTCCTCATAAGGCTTCAGTTCCAGTGTTACGAGATGGGCCACGCCCGCCGCTTCCACGCGGCGCTGGCCTTCCTCGATCTGCGCGGGGGAAAGCGTCACGCCGTGGCCTTTCACGCCGTAGTGTTTGGCCGCATGGATGAGCAGCGCGCCCCAGCCGCAGCCGATATCGAGCATTGTCTCGCCGGGCTGCAGGCGCAGCTTGCGGCAGATCATGTCGATCTTGTCGAGCTGGGCCTTCTCCAGATCATCATGCCATTCGGCGAAATAGGCGCAGGTGTAGACCATGTGCTCATCCAGGAAGAGCTGATAGAATTCATTGGAGATGTCGTAATGGAAGGGAATGTCGATGGCGTTTGCCTTGCCCGTCTCACGCAGCAAGGGTCGGCCCTGGCCGTCAAAACCGACGCTTTTTGCCATGGCGGGGCCGAAGGGCAAGGGCAGCGCGG
>JANNRX010000238.1:0-2994 GCA_031401875.1 Hyphomicrobiales bacterium
CAAGTATCTGATCTACTGCCTTGTCGGCTGTTTCTGGGGATCCATCGTCGGCGTTCTGCCGGGCCTGGGCCCGCTTGCCGGCATGGCGCTTTTGCTGCCGCTGACGTTCACGCTTGATCCGACCGGCGCGATCATCATGCTCTCGGGCATCTTCTACGGTGCGATGTATGGTGGATCAACCACGTCCATCCTGATGCGCATTCCCGGCGAGGCTGCTTCCGTTGTCACCTGCATCGATGGCTATGAAATGGCCCGTAAAGGACGTGCGGGTGCTGCACTGACCATTGCGGCCCTTGGCTCGTTCGTAGGTGGCGTCGCCTCTGTCTTTGGCCTGATGCTGCTGGCACCCTCTCTGGCCAATGCCATGCTGGCCATCGGTCCGGCTGCAGAATTCACGATTCTGATGGCCGCGCTGTTGATTTCGGTTTTTGCCGCCTCAAGCCCGCCGCTCAAGACAATCGCCATGGTGGCGCTTGGCCTGGTGCTCGCCATGATTGGCCTCGATCCGCTGACGGCCACCCCCCGTTTTACCTTTGGCAGCCTTGAACTGAGTGACGGCCTCAACTTCGCGGCCATGGCCATCGGTCTATTTGGCATCTCAGAGATCCTGCTGTCCTTCGGTCAGAAAGCAGGAGACAGGCCGAAGGCACCCCGGCTCAGGGAAATGATCCCGACACGCCGCGAGATGAAGGATTCCGTCATGCCCACGGTGCGCGGATCATTTATCGGGTTCTTCTTCGGCATCGTGCCTGGGGTTGGGCATATCGTCTCGACCTTCGCCTCCTACGCCGTGGAAAAAGGACTTTCAAAGACGCCCGAAGAGTTTGGCAACGGCGCCGTGGCAGGTGTTGCAGGGCCCGAGACCGCCAACAATGCCACGACGGGTGCTGCCATGATTCCACTGCTTGTTTTGGGCATCCCGGCGATCCCGGTCACGGCTGTTTTACTTTCTGCGCTGACAATCCATGGCATCCAGCCCGGCCCGACAATGATTGTGGACCACCCGCAAATCTTCTGGGGTCTGATTGCCAGCATGCTCGTAGGTAATTTCATGCTCGTGCTGCTGAACCTGCCCTTGGTTGGATTGTTCGTTTCCATGCTGCGCATCCCGTATGGTTATCTGGCACCCGTCATCCTGCTCATCTCCCTCATCGGTGTTTTCTCGATCAAGGCATCAAGCTTTGATCTGCTCGTGATGATCATCTGCGGCATGATTGGCTATATCCTGAGGCGCGGCGGCTATGACATTGCACCCCTGCTGCTGGCCTTTGTGCTTGGGGACCGGATCGAGGTGAATTTCCGCCGTGCCCTGACAATTTCTGACGGCGATTATGCAATCTTTCTCAAGGGGCCGGCTGCGCAGATATCCCTGAGCGTTGTGGTGGCAAGCACGGTGACCATTATCGGATATCGACTTTGGAAACGCTCACAAAAAAAACCGATCCCGATTTGAACGCTGCTTGCACTTGAAATCTGTCTGCCAATGAGGCACACGTTTTTCCTGTAGGAGTTTAGCTCAGCTGGTAGAGCGTCGGTCTCCAAAACCGAAGGTCGTGGGTTCGAACCCCCCAACTCCTGCCATAACCGAGAGCCTGTCGCGAATAAGTGGTTACGAGGTTATTCGAAGACGACATGCTCCAAGTCTATGGTGTAGATCACGTTTTTCGAGTTTTGAATAATCAATCAAAATGCGACGTGATCTAGGCTGAGATTCTTGCTCTGGCTGTGTGAACGGATGTTTGACGCGTTCAACAAAACCGGCTATCGCCAATACATCCTGAAAACGCAAGCTACCTCATACCGCCCGGCGGCGGAACGAGGGGCCACGTTTCAAAAAACCGATATGGTAAAGACAGATGGCAAAGTTCAATCCATTCCAGTTCCTTCAGGAGGTACGCTCCGAGACCAACAGGGTCACGTGGCCAACCCGCAAGGAAGTGATGATCACGACAGCCATGGTTTTTGTGCTGGTGATTGTTGCATCCATTTTCTTCACGCTGGCGGATCAGATCATCCGCGTGCTTTTGACTACTCTCGGCATTGGCCGCTAATTCATAGAATCGCGACAGGAATATCGTCATGGCCAAGCGCTGGTATATCGTCCATGCCTTTTCAAATTTTGAGAACAAGGTTGCCCAATCTCTGAGAGAACAGGCGGAACAACGCGGCCTGGCGCATCTGTTCGAGGAGGTTCTTGTTCCCTCGGAAGAAGTGGCCGAGATCCGCAAGGGTCGCCGTATCATGGTCGATCGCAAACTTTATCCGGGCTATGTCCTTGTCAATGTCGACCTGACAGACGAAGCCTATCACCTGATCAAGAACACACCGAAAGTCACCGGCTTTCTTGGTGCCGACAAATCCAAACCCGTGCCCATCTCAGCCGCTGAGGCGGAGCGTATCAAGGGCCAGGTGATTGAGGCTGGCGAGAACAAGAAGCCGATGATCCTCTTCGAGATCGGCGAGCAGGTGAGAGAGGCCGATGGTCCCTTCGCATCGTTCAACGGTGTGGTTGAAGATGTGGATGACACGAAACAGCGCCTCAAGGTCGCAGTATCCATCTTCGGTCGCGCAACGCCTGTAGAACTTGAATTTAGCCAGGTTGAGAAGATTATCTGAGGTAGTCAGTGTCATTCCAGAACCGCGCAAGCGGTATCTTGAATGAGATGGTTTTACCCATGTAAATCTGTACCATACCTTATTGCGAGGAATGTAGTAACGATATCGTCGTAAATACAATACAAAAAAAGCCCTGTCATCACTGACAGGGCTTTTGAATATCAGGTTACTGGAGTCAGATTTGAACTGACAACCCTCAGCGGGTTGAACCACCATTTTTCTCTACGCAAGATGCAAAAGCCAACCTACCATGCTGCCCACCAGATGTGACCCAGCTTCCGTTCTCTCTAACTGCTCCACCCGTTTGAACAGCACATTTACAACCCACTTTATTTTTAGCTTTAGCTTGGCACAACTTTTCTTGATCTGACTGTGCAA
>JANNRX010000239.1:0-3371 GCA_031401875.1 Hyphomicrobiales bacterium
ACCAGCGTAAAAAGAACCAGGCCAGGAGCGGCTTCGATCTCTCCCATGATGCGATTGAGCTGTTCGTTGGTTCGCACCAGTGGATAAACATGCTCGATCGAGGCGACACCCTGATATTGGGTTGTCGCAGCACGGCTGACCGATATCAATGTCTCTCCGGTGGCATCCGAGACGAGATGAAGGTGAAAATAATTGCGGCCCATGATGCTCCGGAATGTTATCCAGAAGGGCTGGTATCACGCTGTGGACAGCTGTGCAAAACTTACCCCCGGGAGAGTGCGCGAGAAAACTTATGCCCGCTCCGTTTTGGGGGTCCACAGAATGGTTAACAGAAGGTTAATGCGCTCATGTTTTTCAAGTGACTTTCTCATGATGCATAAGAGAGCCAGATAAGCATGATAACAAAAGCATCAAGAGATTGATAAATAGATGATTTCTTGAACATATATAAATCTGGCTTCACAGGGTTTCATGATCTGCCAGCATGGGGATAACATGTGAATGATTGTGTGTTCCGCATTTTGCCCCACTAATAAAAAACACAGAAAAAAGGAATCTTTCTATCTTGTTGTATGACGTGAACTCTCCAAATCCCTCACGCAATCTGCATGCCGCGCTTTCAGGAAAGATTCAAAAAGTGCCTCCGCTCTGGCTAATGCGTCAGGCCGGCCGTTATTTGCCCGAGTACCGCGCATTGCGGACCAAGGCGAAATCCTTTCTGCATTTTTGCTACACCCCTGAATGGGCGATTGAAGCAACCATGCAGCCAATTCGACGCTTTGATTTCGACGCATCAATTGTCTTTTCCGATATCCTGGTCATTCCCGACACTCTTGGCAGGAATGTACGTTTCGTTGAAGGCGAAGGCCCCCAGATGGATCCTATCGAGGACCCAGCAATCATTGCTGATTTGCGTGCGGTCTATGACCCTTCTGTCCTTGAACCGGTTTATCAAGCTGTTTCAGGTGTTCGTGCCGCACTGCCGAAGACAACGGCCCTGTTTGGTTTCTGTGGTGCGCCATGGACCGTTGCGACCTACATGATTGCTGGGAAAGGCACGAAGGATCAGTCTCCCGCGCGCTTGTTTGCCTATCGTTATCCTGATGTCTTCCAGAATCTTCTCGACCTGCTTGTCGAGATCAGTGCGACACATCTCGTGCGCCAGATTGATGCAGGAGCAGATACGGTCCAGATCTTTGACAGCTGGGCGGGGGTATTGCCGCCAGCGGAGTTTGAACGCTGGAGTGTTCAACCGATCAAGGCACTGGTCGCAGCAGTTCGAAACCAAAGACCTCATGCAAGGATTATCGGCTTTCCTCGTGCAACAACCACAGGCGGAATGGTTCGATTCGCTGCCGAAACAGGTGTGGATGGTCTTTCCGTGGATACAGCGGCTGACTTGTCTGGTCTGGCAGCGGAAAAAACTTTACCAACGCTGCAAGGCAATCTTGATCCTCTGGTTCTGATTGCAGGTGGGCAGAGTCTGGATCGTGCCATCGACCGGATTCTGCAGGTTGCAGAAAAGCGGCCCTTTATTTTCAATCTTGGGCATGGGATTCTTCCTGAAACACCGATTACCCATGTTGAACATTTGATCCGTCGCATTCGCGTCTGACAGGGAGCAGATATGTATCTCTGGTTGAAAGCCTTCCATGTTATTGCAGTGATTTCGTGGATGGCGGGGCTGCTGTATCTGCCGCGATTGATGATTTATCATTGCAACGCTGCGAAGGGTTCCGAGCTTTCCGAGACATTGAAGACAATGGAAAGACGGTTGCTGGTCTACATCATGCGGCCGGCAATGATTGCGTCCTGGATTGCGGGTGTGACACTGGCTTTCGGGTATACCGGATTTTCAGGCAATCTCTGGCTTCATTTCAAGTTTCTGTTCGTGATCTTGCTGACTGTCAGTCATATTTTCATGGCGCGCTGGGTTCGGGAATTTGCCGAGGATTGTAACGCAAGATCGCAGAAATTCTACCGTATTGCCAATGAAATACCGACATTGCTGATGATCGGCATTGTGATTCTGGTGGTTGTGAAACCGTTCTGAACTCCTGATGATGCCATTGCGGTTTCTGGCATTTCACGATAATGATTGGTTCCCACCTTAAGGGCTGAACATCGTTATGTTCGCTTGACCCCTCATTACGAGCAGGGTCATTTTGATATGTGCTTGCCCGGCATGCTCCCAACTTCCTTTTTCTCATCAACCTCTACCAAGAATAGGTCCCCCACGATGCGGGAAATCAAATTACAGGACTTGAAAGCCAAGGCCCCGACCGATTTGCTAAGCTTTGCTGAAGAGGTTGAAGTCGAGGGTGCAAGCACTCTGCGCAAGCAGGAGCTGATCTATGCTATTCTCAAGCAACTTGCTGCACGCGAGACCGAGATTATCGGTGAAGGCGTCATCGAAGTCCTTCTGGACGGTTTTGGTTTCATGCGGGCTCCGGATGCAAATTATTTGCCGGGACCCGATGATATCTATGTTTCTCCTGCGCAAATTCGCCGTTTTGGCTTGCGCACAGGTGATACGGTCGAAGGTCTGATCCGCAGCCCCAAGGACGGCGAGCGCTATTTTGCTCTGCTGAAAGTCAACAGAATCAATTTTGAAGAGCCTGAGAAAGCGCGTCACAAGGTCAATTTTGATAATCTGACACCGCTCTATCCCAATGAGCGCCTGAAAATGGAAATCGAGGATCCGACCAAGAAAGACCTCTCCTCGCGCATCATGGATGTGGTGACTCCCGTTGGAAAAGGCCAGCGAGCCCTGATCGTGGCACCTCCTCGCACCGGCAAGACAGTGCTGCTACAGAACATCGCAAAATCAGTCTCGGCCAACCATCCTGAATGCTATCTCATTGTGTTGCTGATTGATGAGCGGCCTGAGGAAGTGACCGACATGCAGCGCTCGGTAAAGGGTGAGGTCATCTCCTCAACCTTTGACGAACCGGCAACGCGCCATGTTCAGGTTGCTGAGATGGTGATTGAAAAAGCCAAGCGTCTGGTTGAGCATGGCCGCGATGTGGTGATCCTGCTGGATTCGATCACGCGCCTTGGTCGCGCCTACAACACCGTTGTGCCATCCTCCGGCAAGGTCTTGACCGGTGGTGTTGATGCCAACGCTTTGCAGCGTCCAAAGCGCTTCTTTGGTGCGGCTCGTAATATCGAGGAAGGTGGTTCCCTGACGATCATCGCGACGGCACTGATTGATACCGGCAGTCGCATGGATGAAGTGATCTTCGAGGAGTTCAAGGGCACAGGCAATTCGGAAATCATCCTGGATCGCAAGGTGGCCGACAAGCGGGTCTTCCCGGCGATCGATATCACCCGCTCCGGTACGCGCAAGGAAGAGTTGCTGGTTCCCGGCG
>JANNRX010000240.1:0-7350 GCA_031401875.1 Hyphomicrobiales bacterium
AGTGAACCGGCGTCAAAAGCCTTTTGCAGTCGTGCTGTGCGTCGACAGATCACGACTGCTGTCCGCCAATTTCGAAGCAGCTCTCGCTGCATATCCACGAGTGGTCTCACTTTTCAATCAAAAGACTGCGCACTCTCCTTAACTGGTAGGTCGAGGTACGTGGCAATGCCAGACCGATGCGTCCTGGCCTAGTACCATTCTTTCACGTGACGATCGGCATTGCACTTTGCGGGCAAACGCCTTCTTGAAATTCGCCGCAGCCAATGCCTGGGCTCGCACAAAGTTCGTTTACCAAAAAGTAAGCCCTGCCCAAAAGACCGAGGCTTTTGCTCATTCCTGCAATGCGATTACTCGCGCGGCATTGTTCCGGTTTCAGGATCCTGTGCGATATCATCGTCGCTTGCCTCAAGATCGGGATCGCGATCGGATGCGATGTTGCCAGCAGCGTAGATCTGGTCAATCCGCTCCTCGTCGTCAAGTGAATCGATCTCGCTTCTATTCGGCGTTGCTTCCCTTGCGGCATTCCCTGCGATTCCAGCCTGGGGATGCGGTCCGGCCTTTGGCAGGTTGGATGCCTCTGTAAAGGTAGAAGCGGTGGTCCTTACTTTTCCAACACCCTGCGTTTGCATTGCGTTTTCGTCTTTGTCGACTTGTACATGATTCATTTTTGTCTCCTCTTCAAGGTAAGCGTTGACGATGCCGTGCAAGCCCACCGGCTTTGGTTTTTAACGACGATAATTCAGCACCAGTTGAGACACGCCGGCTGCCACGTTCACACCCGCCTGTGCCTGAATGGAGAGTGGTTGAAGCGATATCGTCCGGTTGGATCCGCCCACAAGAAGGCTTCCACCCCCGCCAACGCCCAATGATGCATCAGCCGCCGCGCCGACATATTCACCCGCCAAGTCTCCAGCCCTGCGGTTGCTGCCCGTTGAGAGCACGACCCATACCAGCTGCGTTCCCGCGGTAATGCCTAAGTCCAGACCAAACCGACGGATCGTTCCCTCGTAAACTTCCGGACGTCCACGCGATGGGGAGAAGCGGCAAGTCATTGTTCGTGAGGAGCCTACGATCAGGCCGAGTCCTGCCGATATATCGCATATCAGCGTTCCAGCGTTGGTGGTCTGGACCGCAGGGCGCTGAGTTTGCGCTTGCCCCGCAGTCGAAAACAAGACAACGAGCGCTGCTGCAGAAAACATGCTGGCATTGCGGCGGTTTGGCGTGGATTGAAGACCGATCATGATAGGCTCCTGTATGTGTGAAATTCGGCTATCGGTTAGGAAGCTTGGGGGGTTGGAAGGGGTAGTTTCTGCATTCCAGTCCGACTGCTGAATCAACGCTTTAAACGCGCAATGGTTCCTGAACCGCTCAGAGAGCCGATCCTTGGGACGAGCACCCGGAGTTGGTTCCTTTCACGCAAGCTCAGTTCTCGCCGGGGAGCGACGCATCTTCACCTAACGTACGGCGCACATAGAACGTCACAATCAGGACATAGGCGAGGATAGCCAGCGGCACGGCGAGAAACACTCCAGAAATCCCGAACAGTGCGCCAAAAGCCACGATCGAGAACAGCACCATTGCGGGCGGAAGATTGACAATGCGCTGCATCAGGAGAGGCGAGACGATGCTTGATTCCAGCTGTTGCACGCAAACGAACAGCAAAATCGTCCACCACAGAGCGTTGTCCTGAGCAGTCAACGCGAACAGAGTGGCTGGAATCGCTCCAGCGAAGGAGCCAATAATTGGTACAAACTCGAAAATTCCTGCGATCATTCCAAGTGCCAGAGGCCCAGGCAGACCGATCAGTGTCGTGCCTATGAAAATCAAGGTCGCTACCATGAGCATTGAAACGAGCGATGCGCCGAGCCACAGTGCCCATGCATGCGCTACCGTATCAAGCACGGTGTTCATATCGTTGCGCCATTTCACTGGAATGAGCGCTAGAAGGCCGCGACGGTAAAGTGCCGGATCCCATGCAATGAAAACCCCGGCGAACAGCACCAGCACAAGATTGCCGAGCCCGCCAACAACCGCTCCTCCAGCCTTCACCAGACCACCGGCAATTCGACCACCGGAGGCTGAGAGTTCTGCTTGCTCGAGAACCGGGAGGGCGATGGTATTGGCTGAAAGCGTGCGCAAATCTGCCCAAGCCTTTGGAAGGCGCTCAATCACAACTGTAAATTGGGACGCCAGTTGTCTGCCAAAAACGGTCAACGCTGCTGTGAGTAATAACAAGATCACGACAACAACTATGATCAGCGCTTTATGTTGCGCAAGATTGAGGCGGCTGGAGAGTGCATTGGCCAAACTGCTTAACCCGACCGCAACGATGCACGCGGCCACGATTAAAAGCAGGACATCGACAAGCAGCCATAGCAGTGCCAGCAAGATCAGCACTGAAATCGTAAAAACAATCGTGCTGCGCTCGCCAGACATGGTCAGGAGCGATCATAAAGGTAGCGTGCAATATCTTTTGCTTCCTGCTGAGAAAGCCCCATATTGGGCATCGCAGTCCGGGGTGAAAAGCGTGGCGGATTGAGGAGCCACTGCACAAGACCATCCGGCGTGTGGGGAATCGAGCCCGCAATGTAGGCGCGTGATCTCAATCCGCTGAGATCGGGCCCAACTCGGCCATATGGTCCTGGAACTCCACGAATAATGTGACAGGCTATGCAACCACGATGCATGATGGCCACACGGCCCACAGCGGCAACTCCACCTTGGACGGAACGCTCTGGTAACAACAGCACGGGATGCGCTTCCTGTGCCAGGCAATCACCAACGAATCCGAACGTCAGCGATAACACGACTGCAGACACCCGTATCAACGGAGCCATGCTCGATCGCGATTGGGAGATGGTTTTTGGTTGGCCTGCAAGCGCGAGAAATACTCGCCGACTGCCTCCATGTCTCGGCTTTCCATCTTGTCAGCAATCGCCTTCATCACGCCCATGGGATCATTGCGACGTTCATCGATCTTCCAGGCCCGTAGCTGTGACACGATGTATGTACTGTGTTGGCCAGCCAGATTGGGGACCGAAGGTGGGAGCCCTTCACCATCAGGACCATGGCAATTGACACAGGCAGGGATGCCGCGTTCCGCTGATCCGATTGCAGAAAGCTTTGCCCCCCATTGAATCAGCGGTTCATCGATTTCTCGGTTCCTGCGGCTGTCGACTTCCGAAGGCGTCAACGCGTAATAAGCCGAGACTGCTTCTCGTTGTTGAGCGGAAAGGCGTTGGGCAATGGGTGTCATGATTGCGTTCGGTCTACTGCCGGAAGCGTAGTCACCAAGTTGTTTGTAGAGATACCATGCCGGGAACTCCGATATGCGCGGGAATACTCCAGCGCTATCACCTTCTCCGGTCAGTCGATGGCAACTCACGCACGCAATCGCTGCACCACCCGGTGTGCCACCCATCGCCACAAGGCGTCCTTGCGCATACATATCGCGTGTCACAGGGCGGTCCACGCGGGCGCGAAAGGCTGTGTCTGGCAGCGCAAGCAGTGCTTCCGGTGAAGATCGCGGCTGCATCTGATTGACGGGTGAAGGAAGGGTGGACTGCGCCAGGGAACCAGCGGTCAGGCATGCGAGAACAGTTATGGCAGCGAAAGCGCTTTTCATCGGGCACCCCCCATTAATGGACGAGGACTGCCAAGATAGTCATTCTTGATTGCGTTGATTGTCCAGTAGGCCAGCCCCATGACAGTGCCAGTTGGATTGTAGCCAATGTTCTGCGGGAACAGGCAGGCGCCAAACACGAAGACATTGTGCTGGCCCCATGCCTGGCAATAACGATTGACGGCGCTTGTCGTCGGATCAATCCCCATGATGGCTCCGCCAGTGTTGTGCGTGGTTTGGTAGGGGACCACGGAATAATGGCTTGTTGCACGCTCCGCCGATTCCACCAGATCCCCGTCCATGGCCTCGGCTATGCGCCGTGCCTGCGCCGTGCAGTGCTTTGACATTGCCTTGTCATTTTCCGGGAAGTCGAATGTCATGCGCAACAGCGGACGGCCGAGGTCATCGGTGTATGTTGGATCGAGATCGAGGTAATTGCCGCGGGTCGTCATCGACGAGCCATGCAAAGAGACGGACAGGGTCGAGTTGTAATTCTGGCGCGCCGCCGTTTTAAACTCAGCACCCCATGTTTTGGTTTTGGCTGGAATGGGCATGTTCTCGATCGGCCGGCCATTGGTCTGGGTCACAGAAATGTAGCCGCCACCCACGAAACCCAATCCGGAATGGTCGAAATTGTCGCCGTTCATGTCGTCGCAGACGGTGCCTAGTGCTCCGGCACCCATGAAGGGATTGAATTTGTGTCTGCCATTGAAGAATACACGGTTGGATGAAAGTGTCTGATAAGCGTAGTTTCTACCAACCGTTCCCGTCCCTGTTTCGGAGTTGTAGGGTTCACCGATCTGCGAAAGAAGCATGAGGTGTACGTTCCACAAGCCATACGCACACAACAGAACCATATCAGCCGGTTGTTCATAGCTTCTCCCGTCCTTACCCACGTAGGTTACACCTGTGGCGGATTTTCCATCGGGTGCCTTGTTGACGCGCATGACCGTCGCGTTCGTGCGCAGTTCGAAATTCGGGTTGTCCTTGATCCAGTCATAAACACAGATGATGGGATCGGCCTTGGCAAAATAGCCGCAGCCGAAGCGCTCGCAGTAGCCACAATAAGTGCAAGGATGCAGAACTGCGCCATAAGGGTTTACGTAACGTTGTGTAACGTTGGCTGAAGGCATGGGAAAAGGGTTGAACCCTTCCTTGCGGGCTGCATCCTCGAAGAGCTTCATCGAAAGCGTCTGCTTCATGGGAGGGTTGGGGTAGGGATTGGAGCGTGGCCCTTCAAAAGGGTTGCCGCCCGGCGTTTTCTTGCCGCGCAAGTTCCCGACCTTGCCACCGGTTCCACAAATTTTTTCGAAAAAGTCGAAATGAGGCTCCAACTCATCATAGGATACGCCCCAGTCCTGAATGGTGAGATCGGGAGGAATTGACGCCGCACCGTACCGCTCGGTGTAATGACTGCGAATGCGCAGATCGGAAGGCAGTGGCCGCCAAAGCTGACCATTCCAGTGAACTCCCGCGCCACCCAATCCCTCGCCGGGCAAAAACGACCCGAGGCGGCGCATCGGCAAGGCTGTTTCGCTGGTATTGTTGCGGAACGAAAGCGTGTTGCGCTGGGTGTCCATCATCAGCTTGTAACGCTGGCCGTATTTCAGCTCGTCGTGCATCTCGGGTGATTGTAGATCGGGCACTTCATGGCGAAAGCCCCCGCGTTCCAGCACGACGCATTTGCGACCAGCATTGGCAAGTTCATACGCCGCCGTCAGTCCTGTCCATCCAGCGCCCACGATGAGCACTTCAGTTCTAGGCAGGCGGATCGCCATCAGCGCTGCCCACGCATGATTATTGGCCCGGCAGCGGGCTTGCCGGCCCTTGATGCAACGCCGGAAGGCGCGCGATCGTAGGACATATTAAAGCGGTCTACATCGGTCAGGTAGTAGGCATGCGCACCAGGAAAACCGACCATGCGCCAGCCGGAAAAATCCAGATTGCCGCCATGAATCGGATCTGAAAAATAGCCTTCGACCACGTTCTGCCGCAGGGCTGTAAAAAACACGATACCTGGGATGTCCCCAAGCGACAGACGGTTTGCGGCACATTCGCCGATGATCCTGTCCTGCTCCGCAACTGTGAGTGATTCAAATCCTCTCAATGCTGCGTGACCAAGTGCCAGCCGATACAATTCTCGCGGCGTATGGGAGAGCTGGTAGCCCTGCTGATCCGTGCCACGCAGGTGAGGGCCCTGCTGGAACAAGCCCTGACCATGGCCCCAATCGCTCGCAAGTTGAAAATCAATATACGAGACGACACCCGCTTCGGAGGCACTGGGCCATTCGTCTCTGGGGATGATCCTGTCAGCGAGTGCCGCAAGTTTGACGGCTTCTGCCGGAGTAAAATAGATGCATTGAACTGCAACATCGGATCCCATGCCCCAGACCGATGTGTTGGCGAGAATCGCGACTGCGCCAACGGACAGTAGAAATTTCCGACGGTTCCCGATGATCGCTATTTTGCCCCTGCGGTGAGGCTGCTGCGTTTCATTGCGGATCATGTCGGCGTTCCTCCGTTATCCCCATTTCCAACTCTGTGAAGCGCCTTTGGTTCCGGAACCTTTTTACAAGCAGAAAGTTACTGTCATAGGCCGGAGTGGAAATGTGCATGGCGAGGCAGATCAGACCAAGCAGCCAATTCCCCAATGCATATTGGTTTGTTCTGCGAGCGAGAGTTCTTCTTGGTCTTTGCTCGACCCTGCTATTGTCTGGCTGCGCGGGTGTGCAATCTGCTCTTCAACCCGCAGGTCGCGAAAGCCGCGAATTGGCTGATCTGTTCTGGCTCATGACGGTCGGCGGTGCGATCATTTGGCTGATCGTCATGGGTTTGCTCTTCTACGCCCTCTACGTACCGCCACAGTCGGCGCGACGGGCAAGCTTGCTGGTCTGGGGCGGAGGTATCGCATTTCCGGTTGTCGTGCTGATCCCATTGCTGATCTACACGTTGCCCATGATGCCATCTTTGCGCAGCGAAAGCGGCAAATTGCGCATTGAAATCGAAAGCCATCTCTATTGGTGGAAAGTAACTTATCGCCTCGCTGACGGGACTTCAGTAGTCACAGCCAATGAACTGCACCTCCCGGTTGGACAGCGTGCAGAGCTGCTTCTTTCCAGTGCAGATGTAATCCATTCCTTCTGGGTACCATCCCTTGCGGGAAAAATGGATATGATTCCCGGTCGCATCAATCGCCTCCCGCTCCAGCCCGAAAAGATCGGGATCTACCGTGGTGCTTGTGCCGAGCTTTGCGGGCAAGGCCATGCCTTCATGGCGCTGGATATCAAAGTGGATGACGAAGCGACGTTTGGCGCTTGGCTGCGCAATCAGCAATTGAGTGCCAATTCGGTCGCGACACCGGAAGAGCAACGAGGAGCAGCCCTTTTTCAAGAGAGTGGTTGCAGCGCATGTCACGCCATTCGCGGAACCGAAGCGAATGGCAACCTCGGACCGGATCTGACTCATGTCGGAACCCGCGCAACGTTGGCAGCCGGGTTGCTTCCGAATAACGTCGGTACGATGGCCGGATGGATCGCTGCCAGTCAGGATTTGAAACCGGGCAACAAAATGCCGTCTTTAGCAGTTCTGCACGGCGATGATCTGCGTGCCCTTGCGGCTTACCTCACGGCACTGAAATGAAGACCGATCCCGCCGCGGCTGACCCGCAGGACGATCCCGCCGTCAGGGCAGCACAAGAAGATCGGTTGCGCAAAGTCTGGGCGTCGCCA
>JANNRX010000241.1:0-8037 GCA_031401875.1 Hyphomicrobiales bacterium
GCGCCAGAAGTTTGAGCTGATCCCAGAAATCCTGCTCGACGGAGATGCTCGTCCGGTGTCCGGCAATCATGATGGAGCGTTTGATGATGCCGGACAAAGCGTCGTCCTTGTCGCACAGGCGAGCGAGGGGCGGATGCCAGATTACTACTGGAGAAGTGCTCTGTATTTGCTGATTTCACTCTCGATGAACTTCGCCGTAAAATCCGGATCTTGTTCTTCGCCCGAAGTCGGTAAGGTTGACAGTTCGGCATAGCGCTGTCGCAGCCTTGGGCTTTCCATGGCCTTGCGCATGGCATCATTCAAAATCTTCTTGATGACATCGGGCGTGCCTTTTGGAAGGAGAAGGACATTCCATCCCTCATTCACAAACTCGGGCAGGCCAGCTTCTGCGGCAGTTGGAACCTGCGGCAATGTTGGTGAGCGCACATTGCTGGCGGTCACAAGTCCAACCAGTTTGTCGCCATTGATAGAGGCCGCAACCGATGTCGCTCCGTCGCAGATGCCATCGATATGACCACCAATTGCATCGTTCAATGCGGGCCCGGCTCCACGATATCCCGCAAGCTCGATCTTCACTTTTGAGGATTGCAGGAAAAGCTTGCAGATCAGATAATTCGAAGAACCGATGCCTGCATGCCCAAGCGTTACCTTGCCGGGGTTTTTGGTGGCATAGTCGAGGAACTCGCGCAGGTCCTTGGCCGGAAAGCCTTTTTTGAGAGCAATCACAGGAATGGTCTTGGCAATCATGCCAATCGGCTCAAAGGAATCAGGTGTGTATTTGAGGGTGCGATCAAGCGTGTAGGTTGCCGCGCTTGTTCCGGCATTGCCGATTGCCATGAAATAACCATCGGCGGGAGAACTCGCGAGGCGCGCAAAACCAACCGCTCCGCCAGCGCCGGCCACATTCTCGATAACGATCCGCTCCTTCAGGACAACAGACATTTCCTCCGCAACAAGCCGCGCAATAACATCGGATGAGCCACCCGGCGCGAATGGAACGATCATCATGATCGGACGATTGGGGTAGATCTGTGCAGAGGCGCTTGTCGCAAGAGCCGCTGAGAACAGGGCACCAAGACACAAAAGAGAAGAAAGGTGTCGCTTCAAGAGGTCCTCCATAAATTTTGGCAATGAAGCCTAGCGTAGTTAAAGTGTATTCTCCGTATACGCGCTTTGCAACAGAACAAGCCCAAGGTCACTTTTTAGTGACGTCTCTTTCTTCTTTGCCTGATTGCATGCGCTTGGCCCCGTCAATGTGTGCTGCAATGCGTTTTTTCCGTAATTCTTCGAGAGTTTTTTCTGCCTTGCTCCGCCCGAAAAGGATTCTGTTTTCCACAGCTCCTTGTTCCTTTGCGGCGCGTGCTTTGGTCTTGCGGGCTTTTGAGAGGGAGAGAATATCAGCCGCCATGAGAGAATATACTCCCTTCAACCCGGTCCGATCATGTTCTCCGGTCGCACGATCGCATCATAATCCGCCGCAGGAACACCGGCCAGTATGGCTTCTGCCCGCAGCGTCGTGCCGTTCTTGTGCGCTGTTTTCGCAATCTTTGCCGCCAGATCATAGCCATATTTCGGTGCCAGGGCCGTGACCAGCATAAGGGAGTTATCCAGCCCCTTCTTGATATTGTCTTTGCGTGCCTCGATGCCCACGACGCAATTATCCGTGAAGCTTATCGCCGCATCCGAGAGCAACCGCACGGATTGCAGAAAATTATAGGCCATCACCGGATTAAAGACGTTGAGCTCGAAATGCCCCTGAGAGCCTGCAAAAGTCAGGGCGGCGTGATTGCCGAAGACATGCACGCAGACCATGGTCAGGGCTTCACATTGGGTTGGGTTCACCTTGCCCGGCATGATGGAGGAGCCCGGTTCGTTTTCGGGCAGCGACAACTCGCCCAGACCAGAGCGAGGCCCCGAGCCCAGGAAGCGGATGTCATTGGCGATCTTGAACAGTGAGGCCGAAACTGTGTTGATCGCGCCATGGCTCATCAGCATGGCATCATGTGCTGCGAGTGCCTCGAATTTGTTGGGTGCTGAGGTGAAGGGAAGCCGGGTGATTTTCGCGATACGTTTTGCGACCTCTTCGGCAAAGCCAACCGGCGCGTTCAGCCCGGTTCCAACCGCAGTGCCACCCTGTGCCAGTTGCATGAGCATCGGCAATGTCTGCTCGATACGGGCGATGCCGTTCTCGACCTGTTGGGCGTAGCCGCCAAACTCCTGTCCTAGGGTCAACGGCGTTGCATCCTGGGTATGCGTACGACCGATCTTGATGATCTTTTCCCAGGCCTTTGATTTTTTTGCCAGCGCCTTGTGCAGATGCTTCAGGGCCGGAATCAGATCATGGACGATCTGTTCGACGCAGGCGATGTGCATGGCTGTCGGATAGGTATCGTTTGATGACTGGCTCATGTTCACATGGTCATTGGGGTGCACGGGTTTTTTCGAGCCCATTACGCCACCCAGCATTTCAATGGCGCGATTCGAGATTACCTCATTGGCATTCATATTGGATTGCGTGCCGGAACCGGTCTGCCAGATCGCGAGCGGGAAATGTGCGTCGAGTTTGCCATCGATCACTTCCTGGGCCGCGGCGATGATGGTTTCAGCCAGTTTAGGGTCGAGCCGTTTCAGCTTGGTATTGGTCTCCGCTGCGGCGCGCTTGACGATGCCCAGTGCGCGGACAACGGAGGCTGGCTGCTTCTCCCAGCCGATCTTGAAATTGCCCAGTGAGCGTTGTGCCTGCGCCCCCCAATAGGCATCGGCTGCGACCTCGATAGGACCGAATGTATCTGTTTCGGTGCGTGTCGGTGATCTGGCCATGCTGCTGCCCTGTTGCTTCGGTTGGAATGATGGCTGAATAGCATTCAATGCCTGTTCGACAAGCCCTCATCTGCGGGTTTGTCGACACACGTAATCTCTGCAATCGCGAAAGAATCCCTCTTGAGGATTGAAACTTCTTGCACCGCGATCTCGCCCAAGAGGAGATCACGGCATAAACCACCGAGCATGTGCGCGCTCCTCCTGGCGAGGCTCTGGCCACAGTTTTGAAGGCGAGCCAATAATCCGCAAGCTTCGCAGCCGCTGCATTACCGATTGCACGGGAGCAGTTCGTGATTGAGTTCGTCTGTCGATGACGCAGCGCAACATGCTGCATACAATTTTCCATATGCTTTAAAGACACAATGAATACGAAGGATTATATATAAACTATTTATAACAAAGCATAAAACACTCCTATTTATGCGGATTTTTTTATTTGTTAATAAATTTGGTGTTGATTGAAAGCTGCGAAACGGTACCAAATTTTGGTCGCGCATCCGAACTGTTGTATGTGCTCAAATACTAGATACTGGGTTGGCCAGAAATGAACGCGTTACCAGCTGCCAGAATTCGAACAAAAATCACCCTGGGGTTTGTGTTTATTCTCGCATTGATGGCTGGCCTCACCTTTGTCGGTGTTTTTGAAGTAAAAAAAATAAATAACAATTTGAATACGATCAATGAAGTGAATGCGGTCAAGCAAGCGCATGCCATAAGCTTCATGAGAAATGTGCAGGACCGTGCCATCAAGCTCAGAGACATGGTGATGATCGGGCTGAAGGAAACGGCTGATCCCTTTGATGCTTCTGACACGAAAAATCTTCAGCGCGACATTATTCGTCTAGGGGAAGATTATAATCAATCGCTGATCTCGCTCGAAAAATTACATGCAGGCCGCATCGATACAATGGAGGAAGAAAAAAAATTAATGAATGAAATTAATATTTTAAGCAATAAAACGACTGAGTTGATCGAAGCTGTTGCTGAAATGCGATTGGAGGGCAAGAACACGATCGCGCATTATATCCTGATCGGTGAAGCCAGCCCCTCATTCAATGAGTGGCTGAGCAAGATCAATGATTTCATTCATCTGCAAGAGAGCATGAACAATGCGATTGCTGCGCAAACCCGGCGCATGGCCCATGAATTCCAGTGGTTGATGATTGGCCTTTGTAGTGCCTCCCTGGTGATTGGCTCTGCTGCGGCAGTGTGGAATATCAGTTCAATCCGTCCACTCAGGACTTTGACAATGGCAATGTTGAAGCTGGCAGGAGGTGATCTTTCTGTAGCGATTCCTCCGGTCAAAAACCGCGACGAGGTGGGCGATATTGTTCATGCTGTACAGATTTTCAAAGAGAATGCGATAGAGGCTGAGAAACTCAAGCAGAGTCAGCGTGATCGCGAATTGCAGATTCAGATCGACAAGCGAAATGCAATGAATGCGCTCGCGGATGATTTTGCCGCTTCGGTTGATCAAATCGTCCAATCCGTCGCCTCAGCCTCTGTTGACCTGCACAAGACGGCCCGTGAAATGTCTGTGACCTCTGAATCGACATCGTTTCAGGTCAACGGTGCCGCAATGGCTCTTGAACAGGCATCGGGCAATGTCGCGCATGTTGCAGCCATGACCGATGAACTCAACGCAACCGTCGGAGAGATCAATCGCCAGGTCGTGACATCGACCATAGCTGCGGCGGATGCCGTGAAAGAGACGACAGTCGCGCGGGCACAGATGCATGAACTGGTTCAAGCCGCGCAAAAGATTGGTGAGGTGGTGAAACTGATCAGCGACATTACCAGTCAGACCAATCTTCTGGCCCTGAACGCGACCATCGAGGCTGCTCGCGCAGGGGAGGCTGGCAAAGGCTTTGCTGTCGTGGCCAGTGAGGTCAAATCCCTGGCGAACCAGACGGCTGAAGCGACGGAACAGATCTCTGTAAAGATCGCACAGATGCAGCAGGCGACAGAGCATTCTGCCACCGCCATTGATCGTATCACGCAGGTGATCGAACAGGTCAGCCAGGTCTCGATCGTGATTGCCTCCGCAGTGGATCAGCAAAAAAGCACGACAGATGAAATCAGCAAGAATATCACGCACGTGGCTCGCGGCACCAGCGAACTGAGCACCAGCATGTCAGAAGTTCGCCATTCTGCGGAAAATTCCCGTGATGCGGCTGAGGTTCTGGTTCAGGCGGCGGGCAATCTCTCCGATCAGTCTGCGGCCTTCAAGCAGCAGGTCAATGCCTTTATCCAGCAAGTGCGTGCGGCCTGATTTCCGGCAAGCACTGGGCATGAGCGCAGGCTGAATAGCCAGCCTTTGAAATTGCAAACCGCTGTGCAGATTCGACAAAAGAAGCTCGCCTTAGATGAGGGGATGACCGTCCGTTCTCCGTGTTTTTAAATGTTGACACAAAATGGGTACAAAAATAACTCAGTGTTATCCTGCAAATTTGAGGGAGTGCGTAGATGAGACGCTTTATTGTATCTGCAATCGTATTTTTGAGCGTTGCGTCTTTGAACAGCGCGGCACACGCGTTTTCAGTGCGAATGGAATGGGGTTCCGGTTCCGGTTGCTCAAGTGTCTCTCCCGCGTTCAGTTTCAGCAAGGTACCAGCGGGTACAGTGAAACTTGCGTTTAAAATGGTCGACCTGAATTTGCCATCCTTCCAGCACGGTGGCGGGGAGGCCGCTTTTACAGGCAAGACAAGTTTTGGGCCGGGTGAAGCATTCGGCGGGGTATTTTCATCCTACCGTGGGCCTTGCCCTCCGCCCACGGAGACACATCGCTACGAATGGACGGTGCAAGCGCTGGATGCTGGCGGCAAGGTATTGGGAACCACCAGAACTGTCAGCCCCTTCAAACGCTGATGTGACTACTTCTTCTTCCTGAAAGCATCCAGGCTGACGACAGCCGCTGTCTGCTGGGGAGTCCCGGTTTCCGTTTCAGCGACCGCCTTCTTTGAACGAGGCTTGGATGTGATGGCCGCAGTTTCCTTTTTGCCAAGAGGCGGGCCAATCTGTTTTTCTGCATCCTGATTCAAGCCGTTGACCGGAGACTGGCTCGTTTCTTTGCTTAATTCCTGGCCTTTTCCCCGAACTGCGCCCCTTTGATTGTTCTGTCCCTTGTCCTGCTGTTTGAGAACGCCACCCGCCGCTTTTGGCACAATCATCGGTGAAATGGCGGCAGATAACGGTGGTTTTGATCCCTTGGTATCGTCATTCTCAGCAATGGTCTCGGTTTCCTGCACCTCGAACTTGAGTCCAAACTGCACGGAAGGGTCAAAAAAGCCAACGATAGCATCGTAAGGCACCAGCAATCTCTCAGGCACGCCACCAAAGGAAAGACCAACATCAAACGTGTGTTCAGTCACACCCAGATCCCAGAACTGGTGCTGGAGCACAATCGTCATCTCATCGGGATACTGCTCACGCAGCCTGTTGGAAATGCGGACACCCGGAGCGCCGGTCTTGAACGATACGTAGAAATGATGCTCGCCCGGCAACCCATTCTTGCCGGCATCCGCAATGACGTTCTTCACGACGCTCCGCAGAGCATCCTGCACCAGAAGATCGTAACGGATGTGATCAGTTGACATAATACGAGTCTAGCCGATTCCGTGCGGAAGGCGAGAGGGGAAAGAAAAGGAATCCGCAATAGGAGAGAGGCTGTCGGGAAAAAATGGAACGCTTGGCCTGGCCAACACCTGATATCGGCCTGTTGCCAGGTGCCGAGGCAAGGAAAGTGCAGGCTTCTGTTGCCAGGTGCCTGCGAACCCCGCCTCTAACGGCTAAGCCAGAGGACTTGATTTCGGTATTTCAAACTGCTTACGCAGCCTGAGCAACCGGAGCATAGTTGTCATTTGCAACTATAAAATGACCCGATAACGGCGGTATCATGCCGGGCAAAAGACCACTCTTTACACCCTCGTCGATCCTGTTTCGCCCCCGCCAGAATGGACCGATCCTTTTTTCAAAGGCTATCCGCTCTGGTGGAGGCGCCGGGTACTGCCCCCGGGTCCGAAAGGCTTATTTCAATGACTGTTTATCACCATAGTCTCCCGAAGAAGACAGTGAGAGTATAGGTGCTGAGGAGCAAGATTGAAAGAGGGTGTGTCAGAACGTGACTTTGATTCGAGAGCCGCAATCGCAGCGGTCGGCCAATTGCTGCTCATTCGAAGATGCACAACGGGTTGAATCGACAAATGCCTTCCGCTCCCCCATTTCTAAGGGAAACGATTCGTGAACCTGCATGTCTGATCCCTTTGCCATTGATGATCTGCCTGAACCCACTGCCGCCCATGCGCCACGCGAGGGCGGTCTGGCAGCGCGTGCGGCAGCGGCTGCGTCGCCAGCAGCGCAGTATCTGACGGGGCTCAACCCGGAACAGCGCGAGGCTGTCGAGACGCTGGACGGGCCTGTGCTCGTACTGGCAGGTGCTGGCACCGGCAAGACGCGGGTGCTGACCACACGCATCGCGCATATCATCGCCACAGGCCGCGCCTATCCCTCGCAGATGCTGTCTGTGACCTTCACCAACAAGGCGGCGCGCGAGATGAAGCTGCGCATCGGCCATCTGCTGGGCGGTGTGGGCGAGGGCATGCCGTGGCTGGGCACTTTCCATTCCATCGGCACCAAGATGCTGCGGCGCCATGCCGAGCTTGTGGACCTGCGTTCGGATTTCACCATCCTCGACACGGATGACCAGATCCGTCTGATGAAGCAGGTGATCCAGGCTGAGAACATCGACGAGAAGCGCTGGCCAGCCCGTATGCTGGCGTCGATGATCGACGGCTGGAAAAACCGCGGCCTCACGCCGCCCAAGGTTCCGGCCGGAGAGGCACAGGCCTTCGCCAATGGCCGCGGCCAGAACCTCTATGCCGCCTATCAGGCGCGGCTGAAGACACTGAACGCCTGCGATTTCGGTGATTTGCTGCTCGAATGCATCCGGCTACTCCAGGAAAACCCGGAAGTGCTGGCGCAATATCACGACCGTTTCCGCTACATTCTGGTTGACGAGTATCAGGATACCAACGTGGCGCAGTATCTCTGGCTGCGGTTGCTGGCGCAGAAAAGGGGAGACAGGCCGCAGAATATCTGCTGCGTCGGTGATGATGATCAGTCGATCTACGGCTGGCGCGGTGCTGAGGTGGACAACATCCTGCGCTACGACAAGGATTTCCCCGGCGCGAAGATCATCCGGCTGGAGCGCAATTACCG
>JANNRX010000242.1:0-1914 GCA_031401875.1 Hyphomicrobiales bacterium
GTCCCGACAAGCCGCCAGCCAAGAAGCAATGAGCGGTGCGATCGTCTTGATGGCGCCCAGCCTGCGGCGCCGGATGGCCTCAAACAGACGAATGCCTTCCGCAAGCTTTTCCGTCGCCATCGCATCCTCATTATGGCCGTAACGGAAGGCCGCTTCCGTCAGCGACGGTGGTGGATTCTGATGCTTGAACGCCTTGGCATCGAGCGCCCTGGTCAAAAGCCCCTCTTCCTTTGAAAGCGCATCCAGAAATTGTGGCCCAATCGTCAGCTTGTCGCAACCCGCAAGTGCTGCGATCTCATCCGTGCTGCGGAAGGATGCACCCATGACGACGGTCTTGTAACCGTGGGTCTTGTAATAGGCGTAGATACGCCGCACCGAGAGGACGCCGGGATCGGTCTCTGCCGTGTATGTCTGGCCCGTCGCCTTGACATGCCAATCCAGAATACGGCCCACGAAAGGCGAGATCAGAAACACTCCGGCCTCGGCGCAGGCCACGGCCTGGGCAAACGAGAACAGCAGCGTCAGATTGCAATTGACGCCTTCCTTCTCCAGAATTTCGGCGGTGCGAATGCCTTCCCATGTCGCGGCAAGCTTGATGAGCACACGCTTGCGGTCGAGGCCGCGCCGCTCATAATCCTTGATGATGGCGCGTGCCCTGGCGAGCGAAGCCTTGCGGTCAAACGAGAGGTCGGCATCAACCTCCGTTGAAACACGGCCGGGTACGGCTTTGAGCAATTGCTCGCCAAAATTGACGGCGATACGGTCACATGCCGCGGCAACGCGCGCTTCTTGCGTGCCCGCCTTGCGGGCGGCCCAATGAATCGCTTCATCCACCAGATGGGCATATTCCGGCTTCTGTGCCGCTTTGAGAATGAGGGAGGGATTGGTTGTGCAATCCTCCGGCTTGTACTGCCGGATAAGATCAATATCGCCGGTATCAGCCACGACAGACGACATGGTACGGAGCTGATCGAGTTTGCTTTTCATCTGGTTCTATCCCGCATTCGAGATCTACTGACTGGCCCAGACGATACGGGCCATCCACAAGAGTCTTTCCACCGGAATGACGATATCAGGATGCGCAGGGTTGAGCGAACGCAGCTCCACAATCTTTGCGGTCTGGCGCTTCAATTCCTTCGCCAGTACCTCGCCTTCCATTGTCTTCACCACAACACGGTCGCCGACCCGCACACCTTCATTGGGGGCCACAATCAGACGGTCGCCGTCCCGGTAAAGCGGCAGCATGGAATCGCCCGAAACCTCAAGCGCATACGCCTGACTGTCCTTGATGCCCGGGAAAGTAACCTCATCCCAACCACTGCCCGCGGGATAACCACCGTCATCGAAAAAGCCGCCGGTTCCGGCCTGCGCATAGCCGATCAAGGGCAAGGGCTGTTGCGGATGGGTTGCATCCTTGTCGAGCAGTGCCAGAAACTCATCAACCGAAGCGCCGGTGGCATCCAGAATCTTGGCGACCGATTCCGTGGAGGGCCAGCGCAGATGCCCTTCAGCCCCGATGCGCTTTGATTTGTTGAAGGATGTCGCATCCAGGCCAGAGCGCTTGGCGAGACCGGAGGCAGAATAGCCATAGCGCCCAGCCAATGCATCAATGGCGCCCCAGACCTGCTCATGAGTCAGACGCGGCAAAACTGCCTCCCCAAATAATGGCGACACTTAAAACACTGCTCTTAGGATACTTGTCCTTTTCAGGCAAGCCAAATAGGAACAATACCGTATTTGATGCGGAGAATAAAAAACTGCATCCTGCGGATCGCTTGCGGTTATTGCCACATTCGCTCTAGGGACATAGCCGCACGAACTGAGGTCGACATGAACCGGAAAGAGCCTGCCCTGTGCCCATGATCTATAAAATCAGCCAACGCACCATGTGGGAAAACGCCGGAACCACTGGTG
>JANNRX010000243.1:0-5204 GCA_031401875.1 Hyphomicrobiales bacterium
GCGTTCTGTTCTACCATCAGGATGGTAACCCCCTTGTTGCGCAGTTCAGTGAGCATGCCGAACGTCTCCTGCACCAGCAGCGGCGAGAGGCCGATGGAGGGCTCGTCGATCAGAATCAGCTTCGGATCGAGCAGCAGCCCGCGCATGATTTCCAGCTGCTTCTGCTGGCCGCCTGACAGGGTGGAAGCCTGCACGTCCGCCTTCTGGCGCAATGAAGGGAAGCGATCGAGCGCCGCTTCGATGCGCGCCGGCATATCGGTGATGGCGGGTCCGGCGGCAACAGCACCAAATTCGAGATTATGGCGAACCGAAAGTTCCGGGAAGATATTGCGCCCTTGCGGGACATAGACAATGCCTGCCTCCAGCAGTTTGCGCGGTGTCCAGCGGGTGATGTCAGTGTCATTATAGCGGATGGTGCCCGAGGCCAGATTCAGGAGGCCGAAGATGGCCTTGAACACGGTGGATTTACCGGCCCCATTGGGTCCGATAACCGTGGTGATCGCGCCGCGCCGCACTTTGAAAGTCGCGCCATTGAGAATGGTGATGCGCCCGTAGCCACCCACCACTTTGTCAAGTTCAAGAATATAATCGGCCATGGATCCCTCAATGCCCGAGATAGGCTTCGATGACGGCGGGGTTGGCGCGCACTTCAGCAGGGGTGCCGACGGCCAGCACCTTGCCTTCCGCCATGACGATCACGCGTGTGCACAGGCTCATGACGAAATCCATGTTGTGCTCAATCACGACGAATGTCGCACCGGCTTCCACATTCATGGCCCGTAACCGCTCTTTCAGATCGCCCAGCATGGTGAGGTTCACCCCGCCTGCCGGCTCGTCGAGCAGTACCAGCCGGGGGCCTGCCATGAATGCCATGGCGGCGTCGAGCAGCTTTTGCTGGCCATAGGACAATCCGCCCGCGCGCATATCAGCCAGATGGCCGAGCTTGAAGAAGTTAATCATGCGATCAGCAGCGGCTGTAAGGCCCGCATCGCGCGCCCCGAACAATCGGCTGAGCATTGTACCCTGATGCTCCTGCCCCGCGAGAATGAGATTCTCGCGCACGGACAATTCCGGGAATACCTGCAACAGCTGGAAAGTGCGGCTGACACCTCTGCGGTTCAATTGCTCCGGCGTCAGCCCGGTAACATCGACACCATCAAGTTTCACGTGACCTGCGGTCGGCGTCAGCTGGCCCAGGATGCAGTTAAAGAGGGTGGATTTGCCGCAGCCATTGGGGCCGATAATGCCGAGGATCTCGCCTTCCTCGACCGAAAAGCTCACCCCGTCGACAGCGGCGATGCCGCCGAAATGTTTCTTTACACCTTCAACCTGCAAAACAATGGTCATGACGCCTCTGCTTTTATTGGCGGATTCAGGCCACTGGGCTTGCGGCGTACGGCTGCCCAGCCCCGCTCCAGCAGTCCCAGAACACCTTGCGGGCAGGCAATCAGCAGCATGATCACGATGGCGGCAAAGATGATGAGATACAGCCCGCCTGTGAAGCGCAGCCATTCCGGCAACACCACACCAAGCAGTGCGCCCACGAAGGGGCCGAGCTGATAGCCCGAGCCGCCAGCCACCACCATCAGCAGTAGAAAGAACGAGGCGGAAAGCGCAAACGGCGAAGGGTCGATAAATTCGACCAGCGGCGCATAGAGCGCACCCGCGAACCCGGCATAGGCCGAGCCTATCGCGAAGGCGAGCAGCGTATAGGCCTTGATGTTGATGCCAAGGCTTTCAGCCCGCACCGGGTTCTCCCGCAGGGCCAGAAAAGCCCGCCCCCAGGGGCTGCGCACCAGCCACCACAGCGCCAACGAGAGCACAAGCGTGACAAGGACAACAAAGCGATGGAAAGGCAGTGCCGCATCAAGCTTCACGCCAAACACGGTCGGCCTTGGAATATTCGAAAGCCCGAAAACGCCACCCGTAAGCCATTGTTCGTTGCGCAGTACAAGCCAGATCAAGGTCGAGAAAGCCAGCGTCACGAAGGCAAGATAATGGGCCTTGACGCGCAAGGCCGGGAAACCAAGCACAAGACCAACCGCAAAACACAGCAGGCCCGAGAGCGCAAAAGCCGGGAACCAGCCCATGCCAGCCTTGGTGGTGAGCAGCGCGGTGGCATAAGCCCCGATGCCCATAAAGGCCGCTTGCGCCAGCGATTTCAGGCCTGCTATTCCCAGCGTGAGATTGAGGCCCATGACCGCCACCGCCGTGACCAGCCAGAGCGACAGCACATAGGTGCCGTAGCGGCCCATGCCAACAGGTGCGAACCAGAGGACAAGCGCACCGAGGATCAGCGTGATGAAGACGCCATCAATGCGCAACGCAGAGGTCTTGCTGGTCGAGGAAGGTGTGGCAGCGACACTCATATCCGGCGCTCCTCCTTGCGGCCAAACAGACCTTCCGGCTTCACCAGAATGATCACGACCAACAGGATCAGCGGCACCGCCAGCCGATAGGAGGTCGAGACATAAGCGGCAGCCAGGCTGTCGATCACCCCCACGATCAGCCCGCCCGCCAGCGCACCGCGCACCTGGTTGAAGCCGCCGACAATGGCCGCAATGAAGGCGAACAGGCCGATCACCTCGCCATTCGAGAACTTCGCCAGATATATCGGCGAGATCAGGATGGAGGCCAATGCCGCCAGCGCGGCGTTGATGAGGAAGGTCAGCATCACCATCTGCGCGACAGGAATGCCGAGGATGAGCGCCACGCCCGGATTTTGCGCAGCCGCCTGCATCTGCCGCCCTGTCTTTGTCTGGGTGACAAACCACTGGAGGCTGCCTATCGCGAGACAGGCGATCACGATGATGGCGATGTGCTGAAGCGAGATCGAAACGCCCAGCAGCGAAACCGTATCTGCCGGAAACAGGGACGGGAACTTCTGTGCTTCCGCTGAATATCCGTCCTTGGCACCTTCCTTCATGATGATGGAGAGCGCCATGGTGGCGATTGCCAGCGGCAGAACGCCATGCTGGATCATGGGGTCGACCAGGGCAATCTTGAAGCCCCAGCCAAACAGAATGATGAAGGCGATGATACCGATGATCACGCCGGCCCAGACCGGCAGGCCAAGGAGGCTGATGGCCATAAGGATCATGATGGCAGGCAGCATGACGAACTCGCCCTGCGCAAAGTTGATGGTTTGCGAGGTTTGCCAGACCAGCGTGAAGCCGATTGCCGCAAGGGCATAGATCGCACCCGTCGCAATTCCGGCAATCAGATAAGCGAGGAACTCAGTCATGATGATCTCCGGGTAATGCGCCTTTTTATCCTTCCCCCTTGTGGGGAAGGTGGTGCGGCGAAGCCGTGCCGGAACGGGGTCGCGCTGCCTTCTGTGGAAAGGTCAGCGCGCCCCCCGCCCGACCTTGCGCTGCGCTTCGGGCCACCCTCCCCACAAGGAGGAGGGAGGGGAACTTGAGCCCCGATGGCCAATCATGCTGCCCATTGGATCAAATAAAGTAGCGCCGTCGAACCTTACGGCTTGATCTTCGGCAATGTTGCCTTGATGACCTGCTTGCCAGCCTCGACTTCGGCGAGGAAGCTTTCGCGGTCAAGATCGCCATTCTGCTCGATGGTGGTTTCGATCATGATGCCTGGCTCGTCCGAAGGCTTGATCGTGGCACCACGAAGGGTGTCAGCGAGGCCCTTCTTGTCGAACTTCTTCTGCTTCTCGGTGCCCCATTTGATCATGGCAATCGCCATATAGCCCTTCAGGCCATTGTGATCCGAAGCATAGTTATATTTTGCCTGGAAGCGCTTGCCAAAATCCTGAAACGCCGGGATCGGCGCATCCACGGAGAGGCCCACATGGCCCTTGGCACCGTTGGCAGCATCCCCCGCGAGCTGGATGACTTTGGCACCCAGAAGCGTGGTTTCGCCGACCATCGGCTTGTTCACGCCCTGCTGCTTGGCAGCACTCAGGAAGCGCGCGCTTTCCTCTTCATTGAGATAAACGAAGACAGCATCCGCATTGGCATTCTTGATCTTGATCGCATCGGCTGTGAAATCAGCCTGTCCCTGTTCGGTCGAGACATCGGCGGCAACCTTGATGCCGACTTTTTCAAGCTCGGGGAGGATCGAATCGCGCCCGCCCTTGCCGAAGTCGTTGTTGACCCAGACGACGGCAAGCGAGCTGACCTTCAGGGTGTTCTTGAGATAGGCCGCGATCTTGGGCATGGCTGCCGCTTGCGACAGCGACGTGCGGAAGATGTAAGGGTTACCCTGACGGGTCAGGCCAGCCGCTTCACCACCCACGATCTGGGCAATTTCAGCGCGCTGTGCAATCTGCATGGATGCGCCGATGGGGCCGGAGAACACGGGACCAAGAACAGCATAGGTGCCTTCGTCAATGGCGCGCTGCACAGCAGCGCGAGTGTTGCCGGGGTTGGTCTGGGTATCGTAATGCACGATCTCGATCTGGCGTCCCAGAATGCCGCCCTTGGCGTTGATTTCGGAAACAGCAAGATCAATGCCGTTCTTCCAGTTCGTGCCGGCGGTGGCACCCGCGCCCGAAAGCTCGACCACATTGACGAGCTTCAGCTTTTCCTGCGCGACAGCCGGGCTTGCGACGGCCATGAGGGCGAATGCGCCCGTGATCAATACGGATTTCATGTCAGTTTCCTCCTGTTGGTGCTTGTTTTCTTAAAAAGACGCATGGTTCATACGTCACAAGCTTCGCCTTATTCAAGCATCCATGACATACCTAACGCAATACCTAGTTTATGCGTTAAACCTAACATCATGTTATCTTTTTCAGATGCGTCTTCTGTTCTGGCGAGGCAACGTCCGTCATCTCGACACGCAACACGTGGATGAGATTTTCGGCATATTGCGACAATGCCCGGTTGGCCCGTACGGCGACATAGGTCTGGAACGGCGTTTCAGTATCAATAGGAATGATGCTTATGCCCGAAACCGCTCCATGGGCGATGGTGAACTCATCCATGATCGCAATGCCGAGGCCAGCCTTGACCAAAGCACAGACCGTGGTACCGAAGCGCGCCTTGATAATCAGATTGAACGAAACCCCCTTGCGCTCGAACAGGCTGAGCATGATGCGGCCATAAGGGTCCGTGGGATCGATACCGATCATGGGGTGCTGCGACATGTCCTCGGCGCTGACCACAGGCCGTCTGGACAAGGCATGACCTTCCGGCACGATGCAGACCAGCTTGCCTTTCGCCAAGGGAATAAAATCGATG
>JANNRX010000244.1:0-2973 GCA_031401875.1 Hyphomicrobiales bacterium
AACGCATACAGTCCGAACTCACTCGGGCGTTCGCCAGGGCAATATCGCCCGTTGATCCAGCAAAACGGGATCGTGCTCCGGCACCTCCGCAGCAGTAAAGCGCCATGAACAAAGAAGAAAATACCAATCTGTTTCTTGCCATTGCGCTCTCGATCCTCGTGATTGTCGGATGGAATTATTTCTATGCCGGTCCGCAGCTGGAGAAGCAGCGGGTCGAGAAGCTGGCTCAGCAGACGACAACACCGGGGGTCATTCAACCGACTGTTCCAGGATCAACCGTACCGGGTGCACCAGCAGGTACAAATATTCCCGGCACAGCAGTTCCCGGCACGGCAGTTCCCGGATCGGCCATACCAGGCTCCCCTGCGACAGGCCTGACGCGCGAGGCTGCGCTCGCGCAATCTCCCCGTATCAGCATTGAAACCCCGCGTCTCAAGGGTTCTATCTCGCTGAAGGGTGCGCGCATCGATGATTTGCTGCTGAGCAATTACCGCGATACGATTGATCCGAAGAGCCCGAACATTGTCCTGTTTTCTCCCTCGCAATCGCCAAAGCCCTATTACGCCGAGTTCGGCTGGGTTGCAGGCCAGGGAACGAATACGCCGGTGCCTACCGCGCAAACCGACTGGACGGCCAGCAGTCAGACGCTGACCAATGCATCGCCTCTCCTGCTGACCTGGAACAATGGTCAGGGCCTCATCTTCAAGCGACAGATCGCGGTTGATGCGAATTACATGTTCACGGTAACGGATACGGTCGACAACACCTCCGGCACGGCCGCCACACTTTTCCCCTACAGCCTGATCTCGCGTCATGGCACACCAGAGACTGCAGGCTTCTACATTCTGCATGAAGGGCTGATCGGCGTTCAGGCAGATAAATTGCAAGAACTTGCCTATGCCGATCTGGTCAAGGCCAAGACGAAAGAATTCAAGGCCAACAACGGTGGCTTCCTCGGCATCACCGACAAATACTGGGCTGCTGCCCTGCTGCCTGATCAGACCCAACCCCATGATGGCCGTTTTCTCGCGGGCACGATCGGGACCACACCAACCTATCAGGCTGATGTCCTACTGCCTGCACAGACAGTGAATGCAGGCGGTTCTGCCAGCGTCACCATGCGGCTTTTCGCCGGTGCCAAGGAGACCGCTATCATCGACGGCTATCAGGCCGATCTCGGCGTCAAGAATTTCGACCTGATGATCGACTGGGGCTGGTTCTATTTTATCACCAAGCCGCTGTTCAAGCTGATGAGCTACATCTATGGCCTGTTCGGCAACTTTGGTGTGGCGATCCTCATTGTTACAGTCTTCATCAAGGGTGTTTTCTTCCCGCTTGCCAACAAATCCTACTCGTCCATGGCGCGCATGAAAGCTGTGCAGCCCGCGATGCAGGATATTCAGAAGCGGTTTGCTGATGACAAGATGAAGCAGCAGCAGGCCTTGATGGAACTCTACAAGAGAGAGAAGATCAATCCACTGGCCGGCTGCTGGCCAGTGCTGATCCAGATCCCTGTGTTTTTCGCGCTCTACAAGGTGCTGTTTGTCACCATCGAGATGCGGCAGGCGCCGTTCTTCGGCTGGATCAAGGATCTGGCTGCACCTGATCCGACTTCGATCTTCAATCTGTTCGGCCTGATCCCGTTTCCTTTCGAGATGCCGCAGTTCCTGCTTGTTGGCGTTTGGCCGATCATCATGGGCATTACCATGTGGTTGCAGATGAAGATGAACCCTGAGCCGACTGATCCGGTGCAGAAGGCAGTGTTTGGCTGGATGCCGATCATTTTCACCTTCATGCTGGCTTCATTCCCGGCTGGTCTCGTGATCTACTGGGCCTGGAACAATATCCTCTCGGTCAGCCAGCAATATCTGATCATGAAGAAACAGGGCGTGAAGGTTGAATTGTGGGACAACATCCGCAGCATGTTCAAGAAGATGGCCTGAGGCGGATTTCCCGCTTCCTATGCGCAGGGAATTGAGGAAGGCCATGCCTGCTCCCGATTCCATGAGCGTACGCCCCCATGCGGAATGGCACGGCACACGCTACCTGAAATCCATCGTCAAGCATCCCCGCATCATTGTGGGTGATTACAGTTATTACGACGACAGCCGTGGCCCCGAACATTTCGAAGCACGCTGCGTGCGCTATCTCTTCGACGCTGTGGGCGACAGGCTGGTGATCGGCAAGTTCGTGGCCATCGCCCAGGGCGCGCAGTTCATCATGAACGGTGCCAATCACCCCATGAGCGGCTTTTCGACCTTTCCGTGGTCCTCTTTCGAGGGTTGGCAGGAGAATGCGCCGGTGGAATGGGGCAATCGGGGCGACACGATCATCGGCAGCGACGTCTGGATCGGCCGTGAGGCCGTCATCATGCCGGGCGTCACTATCGGCCATGGCGCCATCATCGGAACCCGCGCCGTGGTGGCGAGGGATGTGCCGCCTTATGGCGTTGTTGCGGGCAATCCAGGCCGGGTCGTGAAAAAGCGCTTCGATGATGCTGTGATCGATGCTCTGCTTGCGATTGCCTGGTGGGACTGGGAGCCCGAGCGGATCATGCGCCATGTGCCTGCCATTGCGGGCAATGATCTGACTGCACTTCAGGCGGCCTCAGCTGAAGCGAGAGCCGCAAGGACAGATCCATGACAGCATCGCGCATTCATCTCATGCTGGCGGCGCTTATGGGTGCTGCGGGCGTCACGCTCTGGGCCATGGCGGCGCATCGCGCGGGCGGTGTCAACCTCGTCACATCAGCACAATTCCTGCTGCTGCATGGCAGTGCCGTTTATGGCATCACGGCTGCGCGCAAGCAGGGCTTGATGCATGAGCGAATGGCAAGTCTCGCGGTATCGGGTCTGATCCTCGGGACAATCCTGTTCTCCGGAGATCTCGCGGTACGTGCCTTTTTCGGCCACGGACTTCTCCCCATGGCCGCCCCTTCCGGAGGGGTTCTGATGATCCTGAGTTGGCTGATGG
>JANNRX010000245.1:0-6578 GCA_031401875.1 Hyphomicrobiales bacterium
GGATGCGACCGTCTGCGGAAAGCAGCGCGACGGATGGACCCATCTCATCTGCAACCCAGAACGTACCATCCGACAGGCGCACAATGCCTTCAAGATCGAAGTTATCAGCATTATCCGCCAGCACATTGCCCGCCATATCGAGGCCAGTATCCTTGCTGGCTTTGGTCTGCGGATTAAGGAGCCCGCTGATGGGTTTGCCAGATTTGGTCTTCAGCGTGATCGTCTCCAGCAAGCGGAACGAACCATTGGTACGATCTAGCTGCACCTTGTAGATCGAGGGAACATACGCCGGTGTCGGATAGATCCGCCCCGCACGGACCTTCTCACAGGGCTCTTTCGTCTCGGGTCCGATCAGCCTGATTGCCTCCGGACACGTCATGTTCGGGCCACGGTCACCCACCGTCCAGACCACATCGGCAGGGTCGGAGGGATGACGATGTGCACCCGAACCAATGCCGAGCGTATAATTCGCAACCTTGCCCGATGGCAGCGTGACAGGAGCCATTGCAAGGCCAGGATCTTTCGATGAAAGCACCCTAACTTCGGCTGCAATGAGCGATGTGCTGGCCAATAGGACCGTCGCAAGGGTTGGCAAGGCAAAGCGTACGCGGCTCATGATGTGTATCCTCCGGATTATCCCAAAGGGGCTAAGCCAGCTTTATGACAGTTCAACGACAATCCTTACGCCCGTTCGATGCGGATCACCTGCGGAGGACCGTCGAGCACGCCCTTTTCGGCAATCGCCGCGACGGCTCCGCGGATCAGATGCTCTGTCGTCGCGTGGGTAATGAGAACTACCGGTACGCTCGCCTGCATGGGCGAACCTTTCTGGATGATCGATTCAAGGCTGATGCCATGGTCCGCCATGGTCCCTGCAATGGCTGCGAAGACACCACGCTTGTCGAGGGCCGTCAGGCGTACATAATAACCGCCTTCATGGCGCTGCATCGGCGCTTTCTGAAGTTTCTCCAGTCCGGCCGCGGATCGCCCGAAGACCGGCATCGCGTCGCCACGCGCCACATCGGCAATATCGGCCAGTACGGCGGATGCCGTGGCACCCCCGCCTGCGCCCGGCCCGACGAAGGTCAATTCACCGACGGTATCACCCACGATGCTGACGGCGTTGAGGACACCCATGACCTGGGCAAGCTGCGCGGTCTTGGGCACCATGGTGGGATGCACACGCTGCTCGATACCAGCCGCCGTGCGTTCAGCCACTCCCAGCAGCTTGATACGAAACCCCAGCTCATCCGCCATCTTGAGATCGAGCGAGGCAACATTGGAGATGCCCTCGACATAAATCGAATCCGCATCGACCTCCGTTCCGAAAGCCAGCGATGTCAGCAGGGAAAGCTTGTGCGCAGTGTCGTATCCCTCGACATCAAAGGTGGGGTCCGCCTCGGCGTAGCCCAGTTCCTGCGCTGCCTTGAGGCATTCCGCAAAAGACAGCCCCTCCGCCTCCATGCGCGAAAGGATATAATTGCATGTCCCGTTCATGATGCCGGAAACACGGCGGATGTCGTTGCCTGCCATGGCCTCGCGCAGGGCCTTGATGACGGGAATGCCGCCCGCCGCCGCCGCCTCGAACTTGAGTGCCGCACCTTTGGATTCCGCCAATCGCGCCAGCGCAGGCCCATGCGCCGCAAGCAAGGCCTTGTTGGCGGTGATCACATGCATGCCCCGCGATAAGGCCGCCTCGACAGCTGCCTTGGCCGGATCGTCCGCACCGCCCATCAGTTCCACGAAAACATCCGCTTCAGCTTCCCGCGCCATCGCGACAGGATCATCGAACCATTGCACCGCGCTCAGATCAATGCCGCGATCCTTGCCTCTGGCGCGTGCCGAAACAGCGATCACCTCAACCTTGCGGCCGGTTTTTGCAGTGAACGCATTCGCATTCGTGGCAAGATAGCGGGCAACAGTCGCGCCCACAGTTCCAAGACCGGCAATCGCGAGGCGGAGAGGTTTGGCTGATGACATCATGCAAGAGCGCGTGACATGGGCCACCCGGCAAAGTCAACCGCAGAAAGTAACAGGCAGAACGGCATCATGCGTTCTGACAAAAACACATCACCGGCCCGGCAGTTTCATGACCAGCGTCTTGCCGCCATAGCCGCTTTTCTGGTCGCGTCCCTGGACAATGACCTCGCGGACTTCCGGCGGGATGCTGACGCCAGACAGATCACGCGTGAACGGCTGCTCGTCCTTGTGGTCATGCAGCAGCACTCTCTCGCCAAAGACTTTCCCATCCAGGGAGGTAATGCGGAAAGCATCGGCGTAACGCTCAGCTGTGTCGTAGGGGGACGTCATTGTGACATCAAAATCGAAGGTCGTGGCCGTGACCGCCTTGATCTTAACCGCAGTCACATCAGGAAAAAGCGGAACAACCGGCTTTTGCGCCATGGCAGGAAAAGCAGACGATAAAACGATCACTGCGGTTGCTCCGCCCCATGCCTTCAGAACCTCACGGCGCGAAAGCATGAGAGACTGAAGCTTGCCAAAGCCATCATACGCCATGGTGCATCCCTTCCATCAATGCGCTGAAATCAGCTGACTTTCTTGAGCGATACGACATTGTGCAATGTCGTATCGGCTGTCTTCAAGAATTTGCCGATATTGCGCGCCGCCTGACGAATACGCTGTTCATTCTCGACAATCGCGAGGCGGATATAATCATCACCATGTTCGCCAAAGCCGATACCGGGCGCCACCGCGACACCGGCCTTCTCGACCAGCAACTTGGCGAATTCGAGACTGCCCAGATGCCGGAATTTCTCGGGAATCTGTACCCAGGCAAACATGGTGGCTGCAGGCGGAGGAATATCCCAGCCTGCCTTGCCAAAGCTATCAACCATCGCATCGCGCCGGGCACGATAGATCGCGCGCATTTCATGGATGCAATCTTCCGGCCCGTTGAGGGCAGCGGCCGCTGCAACCTGAATCGGCGTATAGGCCCCATAGTCAAGGTAGCTCTTGACGCGGCTGAGTGCGGCGAGAAGCCGCTCGTTGCCGACTGCAAAGCCCATCCGCCAGCCCGCCATCGAGAATGTCTTGGACAGGGACGTGAATTCCACCGCGATATCCATCGCGCCATTGACCTGAAGCAGCGAGGGAGGCGGATCATTATCATCGAAATAGACTTCGGCATAAGCCAGATCCGACAGCACGATAATGCTGTGCTTTTTCGCAAAAGCGACAAGATCCTTGTAGAAATCAAGGCTCGCCACGGTCGCCGTCGGATTGGACGGATAACACACGACAAGCGCTTTCGGCTTTGGCACCGAGTGCATGATGGCGCGTTCAGCAGCCACAAAGAAATCCGGCGTTGGCTCGGCAGGAACCGAACGGATCACACCTCCCGCCATCAGGAAGCCAAAGGCATGGATGGGATAGGAAGGATTGGGTACCAGCACAACATCGCCAGGACCCGTGATGGCCTGCGCCATATTGGCGAATCCCTCCTTTGAGCCAAGGGTTGCGACAACCTGTGTATCGGGATTGAGCGTTACACCGAAGCGGCGTGCATAATAGCCGGCCTGGGCACGCCGCAGGCCAACGATGCCTTTGGAGGCAGAATAGCGATCCGTGCGCGGCTTGCCTGCCGTTTCGACAAGCTTTTCAATCACATGCCTGGGGGCCGCCAGATCGGGGTTGCCCATGCCAAGATCAATGATGTCAACGCCTTCGGCCCGCGCCTTGGCCTTGATCTTGTTGATCGGCTCGAAAACATAGGGCGGTAGTCGGCGGATGCGGTGGAATTCGTCCATCGATCCCTCCTTTTCTCAATGGGAAAGATTACTCAGTCGCCTGTTTCGCGTTTTCGCGAATCTGGCGCAAGCGGTTTGGATTGACAGGGAAACTCTCGGGAGCGCCCGGCGTTGGCTGCTCGTTGGCTCCTGCACGGATGGGGCGTGCGGGAGCGCTGACAGACGGAAGCGGCTGGCCGAAGGCACCCGGAGGCAATTGACGGCGGGCAAAATTGTCACTCTGGTCACGTGTCCTGTCCAGCTCGTTTTCAAGGTCCTTGGCCCCGGCGGCATTGCGGGCAGGCACCGAGCGCTCCAGGCCGCCACGCCCGACAGGCACATAGGCCAGTTCAGTTTTGCCACGGCTTGCCTTGACGAAATCCTTGGGTTCGCCAGCCAGGGTCGCAAAACCGACGGTTGTCGCTGGACCCCGAAACGGATGATTCGGAGATGAAGCGCTGCATCCCGCAACAAGCAAGCCCCCGCAGACCAGCACCAGAGTGCGGGAATAACAAGCCGCAACCGCAAGGATTGCAGCATTCCGTTCAGAACAGGGCTTCAGGAAAGAGGACAGCATCGGCTTCTAAGGGTTGGACGTGCTCAATTAGTGGCTCATCAGAGTAAGAAAACCTTTAATACAGCCATCGCATGAGCGATAGTCCAAACCAAGCGGTAGCAACGCCTGCTCTCGTTTCTGGAGAAACCGAATGTCTGATGCCAAAATTTCCGACAGAGGTAAAAATGATGTGGCTCCTGTTCGCGATACCGGAAGCGTTGGCACTCCTCCGGTTGGCGTGGATGTCGAAAAACTTGCAGCCAATGCTGCGCGCCTGATCGAACAGGCAGGAAAGGTTGCAGCAGCCTATATCCGGCCACGGGAAGCTGGCGAAAAGCCCTATGGCCCAGGTGACGAATCCAATGACATGATCAAGACATTGGGACGCCTTGCCGAAGACTGGATGGCGGACCCTGCACGCGCCGTGGAAGCACAGCGGCGGTTGACAGGAGACATGATCGCGCTCTGGTCCAACACACTCCAGAAGATGAATGGCGAGAATCCTGTGCCAATCGCCGCGCCCGATCAACGGGATAACCGCTTCAAGGACAGTGAATGGTCGGCGAACCCCTATTTCGACTTTCTCAAACAAGCCTATCTCGTCACGACCCGTTGGGCCGACGGCCTGGTAACGGACGCCCAGAGTCTGGATGATCATACCAGGCAGAAGGCCGGATTTTACGTCAAGCAGGTATCAGGCGCGCTCTCGCCCTCGAATTTCCTGCCGACGAATCCTGAGTTGCTGCGCACGACATTGCAGGAAAATGGCGAGAATCTTGTGCGCGGTCTGACAATGATGGCAGAGGACGTCGAAGCAGGACACGGCGACCTCAAATTACGCCAATCCGGCACCGAAGGCTTCGCGGTTGGGGTCAATATGGCGACAACCCCTGGGAAAGTGGTCTTCCGCAACGATCTGATCGAGCTTATCCAGTACGAGCCAACGACAGAAAGGGTCCTGAAGATCCCTCTTTTGATCGTGCCTCCGTGGATCAATAAGTTTTACATTCTCGATCTCAACCCCGAGAAAAGCTTTATCCGCTGGTGTGTCAGCCAGGGAATCTCGGTTTTCATCATTTCCTGGGTCAATCCGGACGAACGCCATGCCCATGCGGATTTCGAGATTTACATGCGCCAGGGCATCCTTGCTGCACTGGAGGCTGTCAGGAATATCACGGAGGAACCCGAGGCCCATACCATCGGTTACTGTGTCGGCGGCACCATGCTGGCGGTAACACTCGCCTGGCTGGCCTCGAAAAACAAACACCGCATCGCCTCGACAACATTTCTGACAACGCAGGTTGATTTCACCCATGCTGGTGATCTCAAGGTCTTTGTCGATGAAGAGCAGATCAGGGCTGTCGAGGAAGCCATGAAGAAGCTTGGGTATCTTCCCGGCTCCAAGATGGCCTCGGCCTTCAACATGCTGCGCCCGCTCGATCTGATCTGGCCCTATGTGGTCAATACCTATCTCAAGGGCAAGGAGCCTCCCGCCTTCGATCTGCTCTACTGGAATTCCGACTCAACCCGCATGCCGGAAGCCAATCATCTGTTTTATCTGCGCAACTGCTATCTCGAAAACAAGCTGAGCAAAGGCGAAATGGAAGTCGCCGGTCGTCGGCTAGATCTCGGCAAGGTGACAGTGCCGATCTACAATCTGGCCGCGAAGGAAGATCACATTGCCCCCGCCCGTTCGGTTTTCGTCGGGTCGCAGTATTTTGGTGGTACTGTCCGCTATGTGATGGCAGGCTCGGGACATATCGCAGGTGTTGTGAACCCGGCTGACAAGCCAAAATACCAATACTGGACCGGCGGGCCCGTGACCGGCAGCTTCGATGACTGGGTTTCGAATGCCAAAGAGACACCGGGTTCCTGGTGGCTGGACTGGATCGCGTGGTTACGCGAACAGAACCCGAAAACAATCAAGGCACGCAAACCAGGATCGAAGGATTACAAACCGCTGGAGGATGCGCCGGGTAGTTATGTTCTGGTCAAATCCTGATTTCAGAGCATGTCGCGAATAAGTGGAACCCGGTTATTCGAAAACGACATGCTCCAAGTCTATGGTCTAGATCACATTTTTCGTATTTTGATTATTCAATCAAAATGCGACGTGATCTAGGGTCAGGACCTATTAATCTCATGCATTTGACGCGAGAGATTTTGATTGTATGCGCGGCGGCTTTCCCGCCGAAAACCCTCCGGTTTTCAAGGGGAAACGGCAAAGCAGACAGTCAAAAGATCCGCGCGGGGCTGCGGTGGCTTTTCGAACGCCG
>JANNRX010000246.1:0-2002 GCA_031401875.1 Hyphomicrobiales bacterium
GAAGGCGAAGTCATGCAGCTCTCTGTCGCCAAGAATCTTGCGACATCGGAAGATGAGTATCTGGCTGTTGTGCGCGCCAAGACAGCCGCGCTGTTTGCTGCTGCTTGCGAGGTCGGTCCGCTGGTCGCGGGGGGAGGCAAAGAAGCCGTGATTGCCTGCCGCAGTTATGGAACCAACCTGGGCGTGGCCTTCCAGCTCATGGATGACGTGCTCGATTATGGTGGCGCCACCGCCAAACTGGGCAAGAACGTCGGGGATGATTTCCGCGAGGGCAAGATCACGCTTCCCGTCGTTCTCGCTTACCGGCGAGGCACGGATGGGGAGCGGTCTTTCTGGAAAGCCTCCATTGAGCAGGGTGTCAATGATGATGCTGCGCTGGAAAAGGCCCGTGGCCTGTTGCTCAAGCACCGTTCCCTTGAAGACACGGTTGAGCGCGCCCGCCATTATGGTGCCATGGCCAAGGATGCGCTGGGTATCTTCCCTGCATCACCCTTGAAAGATGCCATGGTGGATGTGGTGGACTTCTGTATCAGTCGATCAGTCTGAAGGCATCCACATCGACCAGTCCCTTGTCGGTGATCTTGAGATGCGGAATCACGGGCAACGGCAGGAATGCCACCTGCAGGAACGGCTCTGGCAACGTGCAGCCAAGATCCTTTGCCGCAGCGCGCAGCGGCAGCAAGGCATCGCGCACAGATTCAAAATCCATCAGGCTCATCAGGCCCGCCACAGGAAGCGCCAGTTCCGCGAGAATCTTGCCTCTGGCAGCGACCACGAAGCCGCCTTGCAAGGTGCCGAGGCGGTTGGCCGCCAGCGCCATATCGGCATCATCAACCCCCACAACCGTGATATTGTGGCTGTCATGACCGACCGAAGAAGCGATCGCTCCATGCTTCAGGCCAAAGCCTTGGACTGAGGCCACTGCCAGGCCGTGAATTCTCTTGCCGTCACCTGTGTTGCCACTGACTGCGCTGCGGCCATGCCGTTCAATGACTGCCACCTTGATGATATCCTGGGCGCAATCCACGCCTGAAGCCGGAACATTGCACCTGAGATGTTCGGTGATGATGCGCCCTGGAATGACGCCGATCACGGGCGTATTGTTTCCCGTGGTACGGGCCTTGAAATCACCCGCCGTGACTGTCGGGGCTTTCATGCTGGCAAGGCCGACAGGTTTCACGGTGCCACGGCTTGCAAACAATTCCGCCGTGACCGGACGTCCCGCGCAAATGACCTGCGAGACATGACACTCCTCCAGTGCACCTTCCAGCAGCACGATATCGGCCCTGTAGCCCGGTGCCACCATGCCCCTGTCGCTGAGGCCGAAAAGCCGCGCGCCGCTGATCGTTGCGGCACGATAGACATGCAGCGGCGGTGCGCCGCAGCGGATTGCCTCGCGGATGATGAAATCCAGATGGCCTTCCTCCGCCACATCCAGTGGATTGCGATCATCCGTGCAGAAGCCGAGAAAAGCCGAGGTTTCAGCGGAAATAAGGCTGGCAAGAGCATGCAGATCCTTCGAAACCGAGCCCTCGCGGATCAGGATCGCCATGCCCTTGCGCAATTTCTCCATCGCCTCGGCAATACCTGTTGCCTCGTGGTCGGTGCGGATCCGTGCCGAGAGATAAGCATTGAGCGCGAGGCCTGAAAGCAAGGGCGCATGGCCGTCAATGTGACCGTCCGCCCAGGCTTCAAGTTTCTCGATAGCATCCGGAGCAGCATGAATGACGCCCGGAAAATTCATGAACTCCGCGAGGCCCAGCGCTTTTGGATGGGAGCGAAACGGTAGCAAATCCTGCGCATCCAGTCTTGCCCCTGACGTTTCCAGATCCGTCGCTGGCACGCAGGATGACAGCATCACGCGAATATCCATAATCGTTGCCGAGGCGCAATCCAGCGCATAGCGCAGACCTTCCGCGCCCAGCACATTGGCGATTTCATGCGGGTCCCAGATCGCCGTCGTCACGCCATAGGGCAGTACGCAGCGGTCGTATTCCAGCGG
>JANNRX010000247.1:0-2113 GCA_031401875.1 Hyphomicrobiales bacterium
CGCTCTTTTGGAAAATCAATCACGCCACCGCAATCAGTTGCGCACGCACCACCCCCGAAAATACCGGTTTATCAACGCCGGTTGGCGAAGTCGGGCTAATATTCGAACCGTCATTGCGACACTGAACCATCGTGATTCCCAACGCGTCAAAGCCACGCTCTTGTTCATTGCTGCGCCGGGGAAGCTGTAGCATTTTTGCCAACGTCACATGTGCTGCCGACGGTTGCTTGTGGGTATTCACAATGAATTTTCCGGCACGCACTTTCTTCCGGTTCCTGTCGGGACTAATGAAGCTTTCGGCGCTGTTGATCATCACAAACGCTGCCGCAATGGCGCTGTTCGTGTCGCCATGCACCGTTTGAAATGAAGAAGCGAGCTCATCGAACAATCGTGGCTGTGCTTTAACATGCTCGGTCATGCACGCCTTGGCCTCAAGTGCCACCAAGACCGTAGAAACCGCAGCCGCATGTAGCAGCGGCAATGCCGCCAGTTCAGCGGCTTCTTCCTCATTGAGCTTTATGCCCGCGTTTGCCCCGTATTCGGAAAACGTGAGCTTTTTGGTTTCTGGTGCTGCTGCTTTGGAAAGCACCAGATCCAGGTTTTTTTTCCGATTTTGCTTAAAGTCTCGCAGCTCATGGTTGATTCCGAAACCAACCTTTCCCGACTGCACGTGCTTACGCAGCAATTCGCTTGTTCGAAGAAAATCGAACATGACCGCCCAACAGGCGATCTTGCTGTGGCGATCGCTCCGAGAGTGATACTGCCAGTGATTGCCGTGACTGTCCCTGATGCTGGTGGCGCCAATGGAGCGCGCGATGATCGCCTCGCCGCGCATCGTCATGCAACCAGCTCCATTTGCCCGCGCATCTTGTCTGCGTGTCTTTCGAGTGCCGCTAGGAATTCTTGGGGAAAATGAAGGCTACCGGACCTCAGCCGTGAAATAAACCCGGCCGTTGCCTTGTAGGACAGCATCTTAGGTTCGTGCCTCAAAAACTCGGTAAGGGGCTCGCGGGGCACAGCTTGCGGCCACATGGATATTTCAACGCCTAACGCACGCTGCGCCGGCCCACCGAAAGCCGCAGTCGGCCATTTCTTCATCGGGTCAAAAGTGTGAACGCGAAGATCAACTGGCTTGGGTCCTTCTGCCAGCCGCCGGCCGACCCATTCTGCGGCCGGAACGGAAACCGCGTTGCCAACCAGCTTCCAGCGAAGGTTTTTCTTCACCACTTTCTCGGCAGGCTCAGTCCAATTCTCGGCAAACCCCTGCATTCTTTCCGCATCACGGATATCAGCTGTAACAATGCGCCCATCAGGCAGCCAGATCGCGGGAGACGAGGGTATGCCGATGGTCGAACCGCCCTTGAGCGTGGGAATCGCATCGATGGCCCAACCGAGTCCTCTGACCCCTTCGGTCCAATAAAACCCGCAGGCGCGACCACGCCAGTCTTCCGGTTCTTGTGAAGGAACGCCTCCCGTCATCAACACTTCAAATGGCTCCAAGGTTTTTGAAGCCAAGATGAAGAGCCTCTGTCTGCGTTGTGGGAGGCCGAATGCCCGGCTGTCGAGCACCCGATACGCCCAATGATACCCCATTCTCTCAAGCTCGCTTGTGATGTAGCGCATCGCGTGACCACGATCCAAGGCCAGCATGCATGATACGTTCTCCAGCAAAACATTCGGCACATCACGTCCGCGCAGAAGTCGGAAAACTTCACTGATCAACCCAGAATTTTTTCCGGAAAGGCCGCGGGTCTTTCCTGCTTGGGAGATATCCTGGCAAGGAAATCCTCCCGCCAGCAATTCTGTGCCGGCCGGCAATTTCTTCAGCGTGCGAATGTCGCCATGCAGCTTAACATCCGGAAACCGCGCAGCCAGAACCGCGGAGGCCGCGGCGTCGATTTCGCAGTTCAGCAAGGTGCGGTGCCCGGCCCGTTTTAGACCCAGCTCAATGCCACCAACACCTGCGAACAGACCCACAACATTCATACCAGCTTAATTAGTGCCCAATCAATAGATGGCAAGCGCTCGGCCTGCCTCCCGGCGGAATATTAGCGATTATTACGCCACCGCCGGCTGCGGCGCAACCCGCCGGCCCTTGCCGATCGGCAGCACG
>JANNRX010000248.1:0-1625 GCA_031401875.1 Hyphomicrobiales bacterium
GGCCGATGCGGATGTCCTCAAATGGCGTTTTCGACAGAAGCGCCACCCCGTTGAACGTCTTCTGGCCGTGCACCGCGACATGGTATCCACAGGCTTCGATCTCTGACCGTGGGAAGGTTTCCTCGACAGTCTTGATCTCCTGCAGGCAGACCACATCGGGCTGCTTGTCCTTCAGCCATGCTGTCAGATGGTCGATCCGCTGACGGATTGAATTGACGTTCCAGGTGGCGACAGAGAAAGAATGCATGATCCGAGCGGTAATCCCTGGCGTGACAGGATGCAACAGAGCTTGTAACTTTCCCAAAGCTGATCAAAATAGAAATCAGCGCTGTCGTTTTCTCTCACAATGACAAGGCCGCCATGGAGGATAAGATGCTGAAGTCTATGATCGCAGGGTTTGTGTTGGCCACCGGTCTTGTATCAGGTGCTTGGGCGCAGAATTACCCTGTGAAACCAATCACGCTGGTCGTGCCCTATGCGCCCGGCGGTCCCTCTGATGTGGTTGGCCGTCTGGTCTCCAAAGTGATGTCGGAATCACTTGGACAGCAGATCATTCTGGAAAATGTTTCGGGTGCAGGTGGCACAGCAGGTGCGGCGCGTGTCGCAAAGGCTGCACCGGATGGCTACACGATTCTCTTGCATCACGTCGCGCTTGCTGCCGGTGCCTCGCTCTACAACAATCCCGGCTACGATACACTGACAGCATTCGAGCCTGTCGGTCTGATCAATTCCGGGCCTTTCGTGCTGGTTTCCAAAAAGGATTATGCTGCGGCAAATCTCTCGGAAATACTGGCCAAGATGAAAGCGGACGGGCCGAAGGTCAGCATGGCCCATGCCGGCGTCGGTTCAGGTTCTCATCTTTGCGGCATGATGCTGGGCCAGGCACTTGGCACGAACTTCACCTTTGTGCCGTATCGCGGCACGGCACCTGCTCTGAATGATCTTGTTGGTGGACAGGTCGAGGTGCTGTGCGATCAGACAAGCAATGCCATTTCGCAGATCAATGCAAACACCGTGAAAGCCTTTGGAGTTACCGCGCCGCAATCAATTCCTCAATTGCCGGGATTGCCTCCTTTTGCGTCAGCACTGAAAGGTTTTGACCTTTCGGTATGGCATGGCATCTATGGCCCCAAAGGCATGCCGAAAGAGGCTGTCGACAAGCTGAACGCGGCGCTTCAGAAAGCTCTGGCAGATGCCGACATCCAGAAGCGTTTTGCCGAGCTTGGAACCCTGCTGTTTCCGGCTGATCAACGCTCGCCCTCGGCGCTTCAGGCAAAACTGGACAAGGAAGTGAAGCATTGGGCCACGGTGGTGGCTGCTGCAGGCGTTCCCAAGCAGTAAGTTTTCCTGCTTTTCCGACACGTCGATCACGCCGCTGTCGCAGCTTCCAGGCCTTCCCACACACGACAAGGCAGGCGTGGAAGGCTTCGATCTGACGAACGGGCGTGGATTATTTGCGCCCAAGGAAACGCCAGCCTCAGTGAACGCTCATGAATGAATGCGTCCGGTTTTCCTAATTCAAGATCCATTTGGTCTTTATATCACGGCGAAACAATTCGCACAAGGAAGAGCGTATGGAGGCATGATTGATACGCATTTGAAAGGAACAATCGCGTTGTTCCGAT
>JANNRX010000249.1:0-2511 GCA_031401875.1 Hyphomicrobiales bacterium
TGATCTGAAACCCGGCGGCAAGTACGTCGCCAAGGACCTGTTCGAGGTCGGCGGCATTCCTCTTCTGATGAAAGCGCTGCTCGACGGCGGTTTCCTGCATGGCGATTGCCTGACGGTGACAGGCCGCACCATTGCCGAGAACATGGCTTCGGTGAAATGGAATCCCGATCAGGACGTGATCTATCCCGTCGGCAAGCCTTTGACGGTGACAGGTGGCGTTGTCGGCCTCAGGGGTAATCTTGCGCCCGATGGTGCCATCGTGAAGGTGGCCGGCATGGATGCCTCGAAGCAGGTGTTCAGTGGTCCGGCCCGCTGCTTCGACAACGAGGAAGAGTGTTTTGCAGCAGTCAAAAGCAAGCAATACAAGGAAGGCGACGTGCTCGTCATACGCTACGAAGGCCCTCGCGGTGGTCCTGGCATGCGTGAGATGCTGGCAACGACGGCAGCACTTTACGGCCAGGGCATGGGCGACAAGGTGGCCCTCATCACGGACGGGCGCTTTTCTGGAGCGACGCGCGGTTTCTGCGTCGGCCATGTCGGCCCTGAGGCGGCAGTTGGCGGTCCCATCGCTCTGATTCGCGATGGTGACATCATTGATCTCAATGCGATCACAGGAAAGCTCGAAGTTCGCCTTTCTGATGCCGAATTGCAGGCGCGTAAACAGCATTGGTCGCCTCGGGAAACCGATTATGGTTCCGGCGCGATCTGGAAATATGCACAGGGTGTCGGCCCGGCCAAGGATGGCGCCATCACACACCCCGGCGCTGAAGGTGAAAAGCATTGCTATGCTGATATCTGACCGCTCCATACGGCTGGTTGCCTGCTTCGCTGCCATGGTTGGCGCGACGTCGGCACAGGCGTTTGAAATCACGGACAAGAAGAGTGAGGGAGTGCCTGCAACGGCGCTTCCCGCTTTGCCGACGGCCCCCTCCATTGCAATTCCCGATACAGGATTGCGCAATACGATGCGTGATGGCTGGCAAAGCTTCGTCAACAGTTACCGTTCGGGCGATAAAAAGGCGGCACGCGCGCATCTGGAGCCTGCGGCCGCCACGGGCGATATTCTGGCGCAATGGAAACTCGGCCGCATGTATGCTGATGGCGATGGCGGTCCGGTGGATCATTTCAAGGCATTTCAGCTGTTTTCCAGAATTGCTGATGCCCGCGCCGATGAAAGCCGCGATTCTCCCCATGCCGGTATTGTCTCCAATGCATTCGTGGCACTGGGGCTTTACTGGTCAAGCGGGATTGCCAAGAGCCCTGTGATTGCCAACCAGCACTATGCTGCCAAGGCTTTCAACCATGCGGCACAGCTCTTTGCCCATCCGGAAGCGCAGTATCAGCTCGCACGCATGCTGCTTGATGGGTCTGCTGGCAAACACGAACCACGTCAGGCCCTGCGCTGGCTGAATCTTGCCGCAGAAAAGGGTCACGTCCAGGCTCAGGCTGTGCTCGGACGGATGCTCGTGACAGGTGAATCAACCCAGCGCCAGACCCGTAAAGGCCTGATGTGGCTGGAAGTGGCGCGCGAAGGTGCACAACCCAGCAAGGATGACTGGGTTCTGGACTTCCACAAGAAGGCTTTCGCCGCAGCCTCCGAGGAAGAGCGCCTGATTGCCCAGCGCCAGGCCCAGCGCTTCCTGAAATCTGCTGAACGGAACTGACGCTCGCCTTCAGGACAATCTGAACATGGCCCGCACCGGGACGTGATCGGAGGGCTTCTCCTGATCGCGCAGGTCTTTGTCGATCATTGTGGCCTGTAGCCTGTCAGCGGCTTGCGGCGAGAGCAGCAGGTGATCAATGCGAATACCGTTGTTCTTTGGCCAGGCACCGGCCTGATAATCCCAGAACGAGTAGAGTTTTTCCGCATCGGTTGTGGCCCGGACGGCTTCTGTGAGCCCAAGCGCCAGCAACCGCTGGAAAGCCGCGCGCGTTTCAGGGAGGAAAAGCGCATCATTGGCCCACAGCCCAGGATCATGGGTATCACGCGGGGCGGGAATGACATTGTAATCTCCCGCGAGCACCAGTGCTTCCTCCTGTTCCAGAAGCCTGGCCGCATGCTGCCGCAACCGCTCCATCCAGCGCAGCTTGTAGTCGTATTTGTCGCCGGGTGCCGGATTGCCATTGGGAAGATAGATCGTGCCAACACGGAAAATTCCGCCTTCAACAGAAACCGCGGCCTCAATGTAACGCGCCTGCTCATCGCTCTCATCACCTGGAAGGCCGATGCGGATGTCCTCAAGCGGCGTTTTCGACAGAAGTGCCACCCCGTTGAAGGTCTTCTGGCCGTGCACCGCGACATGGTATCCACAGGCTTCGATCTCTGAGCGTGGGAAGGTTTCCTCGACAGTCTTGATCTCCTGCAGGCAGACCACATCGGGCTGCTTGTCCTTCAGCCATGCTGTCAGATGTTCGAAGCCTGTGGATACCATGTCGCGGTGCACGGCCAGAAGACGTTCAACGGGGTGGCGCTTCTGTCGAAAACGCCATTTGAGGACATCCGCATCGGCC
>JANNRX010000250.1:0-18201 GCA_031401875.1 Hyphomicrobiales bacterium
TCGGCGCCCACGAGCACATCGCCGCATGCCGTCTTCACATGCGCTCCGTCGCGATCAAAGAACCATGCCGAGACACCCGCTTCATCCTGCCGGAAGCTGCCGAGACGACAGCCCGTATGAACGTGGCTTTCGCCGAGCTCGGCAACGACAGCCTGATGGATGATCCCTTGCAAGCGCCCGCGATGGATGGAGAATTGCGGCGTATCGAAACCGGCGTGAGTGCCGCGCGGTTCCTGCCAGATGATCTGGCCCAGCCGATTCATGTAGGTGAGTTCCCGGGTGCGGATTGCCACCCTGTCCAGGGCAGGCAGCAGACCCAGACCGGCAAGTTCCTTGATGGCATGCGGCAATGTGTTGATGCCCACACCAAGCTCGCGAATCTCGGAGGATTGCTCGAAAATCTCGACCTGGATACCCCGACGCCTGAGCATCAGGGCAAGCGTCAACCCGCCAATTCCGCCGCCTGCTATCAGGACTTTCATGCGTAACTCATCTCCGGATGCGTGCTTCCACCCGCTATAAACCCAAAGAATTGCAGCTGGACAAGGACTCAAGACAAACAGGGCTAATACGCATATCGGCTCTGCGCACTTCTGCAATGGCGCTTTTGCTGCACTTGCTCTATGACGCGCATCACATCAGCGCTCTTTGAAAGCAGCATCCTTTGACATCCCTCCCCATTCCTGCTCCGCTTGCCAAAGCGCTTGCAGACAAAAACTATACCGAGCTGACGGCTGTACAGCAGGCCGTTCTCGCGCCGGAAGCCGCCGAGCGGGATCTGCTTGTCTCGGCCCAGACCGGTTCCGGCAAGACCGTCGCCTTCGGCATTGGCATCGGCGCGACGCTTCTGCTCGGCGACAATCGCATGGAGCCGCCCGCTGATCCTCTGGCACTCATTGTGGCACCGACACGCGAGCTGGCGATGCAGGTTCAGCGCGAGCTTGAATGGCTCTACGCACCCACAGGTGCACGCGTTATTGCCTGTGTCGGCGGCATGGACCCCCGGCGCGAGCGGCGGCTGCTGGACAGCGGCGCACATATTGTTGTGGGCACGCCCGGTCGCCTCAAGGATCACATCGAGCGCAAGTCGTTGCGCCTTGGTGATATACGCGCTGTTGTGCTGGACGAAGCCGACGAGATGCTGGACCTTGGCTTCAGGGACGATCTGGAGTTTATTCTCCAGACCACGCCGGAAAGCCGCCGCACCTTGCTGTTTTCTGCGACCTTGCCACGCGGCATCGTGGCGCTTGCGGGCAAATACCAGAAAGACGCGTTCCGTATCGCCGCCGCAGCCGGTGATCGCGGCCATGCCGATATCGAATACCGCGCGCTCAGGGTCCATCCAAAAGAAACCGAGCACGCCATCGTCAATGTGCTCAGACAGGTCAATTCGCCTGCAACGCTGATTTTCTGCAACACGCGTGACGCGACCCGCCACTTTCAGGCCACCCTGGTGGAACGCGGCTTCTCCGCTGTTTATCTCTCGGGTGAACTCAGCCAGAACGAGCGCAACCAGTCCTTGCAGGCGCTGCGTGATGGCCGTGCCCGAATCTGTGTCGCAACCGACGTTGCCGCGCGCGGCATCGACCTGCCCAACCTCGATCTGGTCATCCATGCGGATCTGCCTCTGAATGCCGAAATCCTCCAGCACCGCAGTGGACGCACGGGCCGTGCCGGACGCAAGGGTGTCAGCGTTCTGGTGATTGCCCCTTCCCGCCGCCGCAAGGCTGAGCGGTTGATCATTGAAGCCAAGTTGAAGCCACAATGGATGGACCCGCCGAGTGCCGACGATATTCGTGCGCTCGATCGACAGCGCTTCCTGCAAGACCCGTTGCTCACCGAGGAAACCTCGGATGAGGACCGCGCCATGGCTGAACTGGTGCTCAAGGAAAAAACACCCGAAGAGATCGCTGCCATTCTGGCCAAGCTCTACCGTTCGCGTCTGCCGGAGCCTGAAGAGCTTTCCGGGCCTGAATCATTGTATCAGCCGCGCAGCGAACGCAACTTCGAGCGCGATAAAAACGGCAAGGGCGACAAGAGCTTTGAAGCGCGCCGCAGCCCGGACCGCGATGACCGCCCCCCGCGCGGACGCAGCGAGCGTCAGGAGAGCCCTGAAAGACGAGAACGCAGCGAAAGGCCAGAACGCAATGAGCGTTTTGATCGCGAGCCCGCTCCTTTGCAGGCCCAGAGCGACAGCGTCATCTTCCGCATGGATATCGGCCGCAATCAGAAGGCCGACCCCAAATGGCTGCTGCCCATGATCTGCCGGCGCGGCAACGTCACGCGCAATGAAATCGGCACCATCCGCATCTTTGAGGATATTACGGAATTCGAGATAAACCGTGACGCCGCCGAACATTTCGGTCTGCATGCCCGGCGCAAGGATGGCGATGATATCCAGATCACGCCCGGCGATGAGCCGCGCCAGCCAGGCGCCCGCAAACCCTCTTTCGCAGCAAACCGCGATTTTCCCAAAAAAGACTTTGTCAAAAAGGACTTCAGAAAACGCGACAATGACAGCGCAAGACCAGCCCGTGACAGCGGCTCTGATTATGGCGACAGGCCGCCCCATTCCGCCAAACCCGCTTTCTCGGACAAGCCTTCATATTCAGACAAGCCTTCATATTCAGACAAACCTGCTTTTGCCAGAAAGCCGAAGCGCGAATGGTCAGAAACGCCACCCTCTGTGAGCGACGAATGGGCAGCAACCGCGCCAAGAGCTGGCAAATCCCATTTCGACAAGAAGCCCCCGTTTGAGAAAAAAAGTGCAGGAAAGGCCGGGGCATATGCAAAGAAAGCTCCCGCCAGGGATTTTGCAAAGCCTTTCGGCAAAGGCCCTAAAAGCACCGCCCGCAGCGGTTTCTCCAATCGCAAGAAAGACACTTGATCAATGCTGATCGGCTGCATCGCGGATGATTTCACTGGTGCGAGCGACATTGCCAACACGCTTGCCAAGGCCGGCATGAGCACAGTCCAGACTGTGGATATCCCCGATGCAACCTTCAGAAGCGATGCAGATGCCTGCGTTATCTCACTGAAATCACGGTCTATTCCTGCTGCTGATTCAGTGCGTCAGGCCCTTGATTCACTGGATTGGCTTTTGCAGCAGGGCTGCCAGCAGATCATCTTCAAGTATTGCTCCACCTTCGATTCCACTCCCGAAGGCAATATTGGCCCGGTTGCCGAGGCACTGGCCAAACGGCTCGGCGTCAAGGGCGTTGTCGTGTGCCCGGCTTTTCCCGGTGCCGGACGCCGCATCTATCAGGGACACCTCTTCGTCAATGACCGGCTTCTGAATGAATCCGGCATGGAGAAGCATCCGCTTAACCCCATGACCGATCCCGATATCCGTCGCTGGCTGGCGCGGCAATGCACATCAGCCATCGGTCTTGTACCCCATGGCACCGTGAGTGATGGCGCTGAAGCCATTCGCCATGCGCTTGCTGAAGCCGCCGCAGATGGCCAGACGCTCGTTATTGTGGATGCGGGCAATGACCGCGATCTCTTCGCCATTGGCAAGGCGCTGGAAGGCACAAGGCTCGTCACCGGTGGTTCCGGAATCGCGATGGGCCTGCCCGCGAATTTCTTCGCAGCGGGCGCAGCCGCATTTCATGCCCCGAAACCGGTCTCGTTCCAAGGACCCGCCACAATCCTGTCCGGTAGCTGCTCACGCGCCACCCTTGGTCAGGTCGCGCATCATGCCGCCCTGGGCCAACCGGTGATGCAGGTGGCGGTCGAAAGTCTTCTTGATGGTACGCTGACGGCGACAGATGCCCTCGCCTTCTGGCAGGCCCATAAAAACCAGCTCCCCTTGATCTGCTCGTCAGAACCAGCGGAGAAGGTATCAGACCATCAGCAGCGCTCGGGTCGCGAGCATGTGGCTCACGTGATCGAAGCCTTCTTTGCCCAGACCGCGAAAGCTCTTGTGGCCGCCGGGGTGAAGCGCCTTGTAGTCGCGGGCGGCGAGACCTCAGGTGCTGTTGTCAGTGCATTGGCGCCGCAAGCCTTCCGCATCGGCCCGGAGATTGATCCCGGTGTTCCGGCACTGGCCTGCGAAGGCGCGCCTGACATTGGCCTCGCGTTGAAATCGGGCAATTTCGGCCAGCCCGATTTTTTCTGGCGCGCAACGGCAGCCCTCGGGACATCGGCATAAGGTATCGTCTGAGCTCTCGACAAGCCCGCATTTTTGCTTACCTTCAGGGTCAGGGAGGATACGCAATGTCTCTGTTCCGTTGCTTGATGGCAGCCCTGATCTTGGCAATCACACCCGCCGCATCGCAAGGCGTGGATGTGGGTTGCAGACCGGAAATGGCGCTGGGCGGGCCGCGCATCATTCAGGCGGCCTTGGCAGAAAAAGAGCTGCGCCTCAGCTTCATTGGTCATGCGAGCTTCCTCATCGAGACGCCACGCAATGTGAAGGCCGTGACGGATTATAACGATTATGTCCGTGGCTCTGCGGTTCCTGATATCGCGACGATGAATAAGGCGCATTCCACGCATTTCTCGCGGCTGCCCCAGCAGGGCATCACGCATCTCCTGCCCGGCTGGAACCGCAATGGCGGCAAGATCGATCATGATATCACTCTGCTTGATCTGCGGGTTCGCAATGTCTCCACCAACATCCGCTCATGGGGCGGCGAAGGCACGGAATACAACGGCAACTCGATCTTCATTTTCGAGTTCGGTGATCTCTGTGTTGTACATCTGGGCCACCTGCATCACACGCTGGAGCCATCGCACATCCGCGCCATTGGCCGGGCAGATATTGTGATGGCCCCCGTGGACAGCGGCTTGACCATGGATATCGATGGCATGCTGGATGTGCTCAAATCACTCTCGCCGCGCGTCGTCATCCCGATGCATTTTTTCGGCCAGCAGACGCTTGAAAAGTTCATCCGCTTGGGAGCCGAACGCTATGTGATTGACCGTCGCGAGACGCCGATAGCAGTGTTTTCGCGGGAAACCCTCCCTGAAAAGCCGACAATGGTGGTGCTTCCGGGCCGTTGACGCCTTTCCAGTTACGACATTGTTAAGACCCTGCACGCATCGTCATTGTCGATGTCAATCGCAGCAACTCTCAAAGCGCAATTGCTGGGACAGTTCATCGACGCGCTCTCTGGCGTGGCGACGGCCAATGTCGCCCAGCAGCGTGCAGCCGGACTTCAGGCCGCTCTTGGGCAAGGCCTTCAGCCGGGACAAACCGTTCTTGCAACCGTCACCGGCGCATTGCCCGATGGCAGGCTCTCGCTTCTCCTGAATGGCCAAGCGACCGTGGCAGATCTGCGAGGAGCGGCATTGCCCGGCGAGGCAAGGCAGCCCGGTGCTATCCTGAGGCTGCAAGTTGAGACCTCAGGTGCTGTTCCGCGTCTGGTATTCGCAGGCTTGGAGACGCCCGTCCGACCAAGCGGCGCATTGCCACAAGCGCAGGCCAGTGCGGCCCAACCCTCCGTTCCGGGCACTGCACCACAACAGGCCACCCGGGGTTCGTCATCAACCTTGTCAGCGGCACCGTCGGATATTCGGATCGTGGCACAGCAGAGTGTCACTGATCCGCAAGTGTTGGCACGCGTTGCTCCCAACCCTGTTGCAGAAACAATCACCCGTGCGGCTGTTGATGCCGCGTCGCGCCAGGGCAGTGCTGCTCCGCTTTACGCGGATCTTGCCGAAGCCCTGAACCGCCCGCAACTTGGCCTGCCGCAGGCTGTGCGGGCACTTGCAAGCCAGCTTCTCGCTAACCGCCTGAATGGCGATGTGCCCATTACATCGGTTGCCTTGAAAGACGCTATTCTTCAGACGGGCGTGCTTCAGGAGGCACTGGCTGGCAGGGCCATTTCCGGGGCACCCGATGCAAAGGCACTGCTGACCGCGCTGCGTGATATCCTGCGCAGCGATACAGTACCTGCCCTGCGACAATCGCCTGATGCAGAGCCGCCACGCCGTGATGGAGCAGTGGTCGGACAACGGGCAGCATTTGCGACACTTGGTCCTCAGGCAGGCACAGATTCCGTCTCTGCCACACTGGCACGAGAGGCTGATCAGGCCGTGGGGCGCATCACGTTGCATCAGATAGCCTCGCTTCCGCCAGAACGCGCGCTGCTTGTGCCCCCTCCCCTGGATTTGCAAAGGCCCCAGCAGCTCAGTTTCGAAATTCCGCTTGCGCTGGGTCAGCAGACTGCCATCGCCGGGTTCCGTATCGAACGCGAACGCAAGCGTGCCGCAAATGCGGATACATCAACCGATGTCTGGGGCGTGCGCTTTGCCATCGATACCGATGTTCTGGGACCTGTACACGCCCATGTGCGGCTGGCTGGCCAGACACTTTCGGTCTCGCTGTGGGCGGAAGACCCCGGTACCCACCGGATTTTCGTTGAAGCGATACCCAGGCTTGAAGCAGCGCTTGTCGAAAACGCCTTTGCTATCGGCACGATCACGGTTCTTCCCGGCAAGCCTGCCGAAAATCGCCCCGGTCTCTCCGGCCATTTCCTGGATCGCCGCTCATGAGCGATCAACCGCACAAGACATCGGATATCCAGAAAAAGATCGCCATCGCGCTTGAATATGATTTCAAGGGCGCCCCGCGTGTCATTGCCAAGGGCAAGGGCCATGTCGCCGAAACGATCCTGGATCTTGCACGCAAGCACAATGTCACGATTGAGGAAAATCCCGTTCTGGCCAGCGCCTTGGCGCAGGTTGAGCTGGATGACGAAATCCCAGAAGCGCTTTACCGCGCTGTCGCCAATGTGCTGACCTTCGTACTCCAGGCACGGGGCGAACTGGGCCGCCGCCGCGAGTGAGCAGGCCCATCAGGATTTCACACCCACCTTATCAATTCCCTTGTTTTTAACCTGAAGCGCCGCTATGCGCTTTTGCAGACCAATCGGCGATATATTCTCTCAAGAATACATCGTTGGCCGCGGAGAGGTGGCAGAGGGGTCTATCGCACCGCACTCGAAATGCGGAGTACGTGCAAGCGTACCGAGGGTTCGAATCCCTCCTTCTCCGCCATTTATTTCTCTTATCTATCTGAGATAATTTACTTTTTATCTCTTCATACTACTCAAACCCTAACATGAACTCCAATGCACCCCGAAGCGGATCAGACGTGGGGACGGCGCAGTCGGAAGCTGAACGTATGCTGCATCGCGGCAATTTCCGCGCCTTGCTGGAGCCGTTGCCGACGTTCGGGGGGCATACGCGGGGATGAAAAACGGCTTTCGCCGCGCCGCATCTGTTACGACAGCTTCGCTTTTGCAGCATTACGCCACGACAATATCCTGTCGGTCAATCGACTGATGCACAAGTGCCCTCAGAAGCTCGTTGATGGACTGGGTTGCCAGCGAACTGGGGCGATTGGTCGATCTGGCGAGAGCAATAGGACGGCGCAGATTGGGGTTGACGATGCGTCGGGCGGAAAGCAGTCCCAGAGAGACCTCCTCGCGGCAGGCTGCCTGAGGAAGAATGGTATGCAGTTCCCCTTCGATGGCAAGACGTTTCAAATGTGGCAAGGAATCGACTTCAACCGCGATGGTAAGCAAACTCTTGGTCGCCAGGCGCACTTTCTCGATCGAGCGGCGAAGGCCGTGATCGGGCCCCGGCAAGACGAGAGGATATTGCCAGAGATCAGCAAAGGGCACGTCCGCAAGGGATCCGCTGGGATCATAACGGGATATGATGCAGAGGTCTTCATCAATGATCTTTTCGATCTTCAAACCTTCGATGGCTTCATCGGTATAGAGGATCGCAAGATCGAGGCGTCCTGAGATTACCCATTCCTGAATATGCCCGCTCATCCCCTCCGAGACGCGCAGACTCACCTTGGGAAACCGGCTGCGCACGGCCTTCACAAGCGGTACGGTGAGATGCAGGGCCATAGTGGTCGGCAGGCCAATCAAGACCTCGCCAGCAGGCTCCTGCGAGAGGGTTCTGGCCTCGATCGCGATGTTGTCAACCAGCCGCAGGATCGCCCGTGAACGGTCAGCCACCATGTTGCCCGCATCGGTGGGGCGAATACCTGTTGGCATGCGATCAAACAGGGTGACTCCAAGCTCGGCCTCGAGGTCCTTGAGCCTCTGACTGAGCGACGGCTGTGTGATGTGAAGCCCGCGCGCAGCTTGAGAAATGCTTCCGCTTTCAATGGTGCGGACCAGGAAGCGCAATTGTCGCAGATCCATGGGGAATACTCCGAATGTCATAGGCAGAAACTATAACCCTATTCCAATTATCTATCTTCCCCTTTTGCTCGCGCAACAGCATTTTTCTGAAAAGATAAAATTTAAGGGAGTGGGTGTGCCTCAGGATCTCGCCGGTCTTCTAGTCGTTGCCATCGAGCAAGCCGTGGCAGCGCCGCTGTGTACGGCGAGGCTCGCGGATGCGGGTGCACGTGTTATCAAGATCGAACGGCCTGAAGGCGACTTTGCGCGCGGTTACGACAGGCATGTCCATGGACAAAGCACCTATTTTGTTTGGCTGAACCGCGGCAAGGAATCGATCTGCCTCGATCTCAAGCAGGCAGCGGATCGGGCCGTTCTTGTCGCCATTATCGCAAAAGCGGACGTGCTGGTTCAAAATCTGGCGCCAGGGGCGCTTGCCCGCCTTGGCCTCTCCGCTGATATTCTGCGCCGCACATACCCACGGCTGATTATTTGCGAAATATCAGGCTATGGCGATAGCGGGCCTTACAGCGACATGAAGGCCTATGACCTTCTCGTGCAGGCCGAATCCGGCTTGTGCTCGGTCACCGGGAGTGCCGATGCGCCGGCCCGGGTTGGCGTTTCGGTTTGCGACATTGCGGCGGGCACAAATGCCCATGCTGCAATCTTGCAGGCGCTGATTGCCAGAGGCAATACCAATCAAGGGCGCCACATCAAGGTCTCGCTTTTTGGCGGGATGGCCGACTGGATGAACGTTCCTTATCTCCAGCGCCGCTATGGCGGCTCTCTGCCGCCACAACCGGGCCTCAAGCATCCTTCTATCGCGCCCTACGGTGTTTTTCCATGCAAGGACGGTGATATCCTGCTCTCTATTCAGAACGACCGAGAATGGCTGAATTTCTGCGACGACGTGATGGACAAGGCAGCCATGGCAACCGATGCCCGCTTCGCAACCATGACCGCACGGGTTGCCCACCGCGCCGACCTCGATGAGACAATCGCTGCAACCTTCGCGCAGCACACGACAGTTGACATGGCCGCGCTGCTGAAGCGGGCTGGCATCGCATTCGGTATGCTCAACTCGATCGATGGGCTGATCAACCATCCGCAACTCAGGACCGTGACCTACGACACGCCGGAAGGCGAAGTGAGTGTCATTGCACCTCCTGTCCAGACCGATGCGCAGGAAAGGCCTTTCGGCCGCGTGCCGCAAATTGGAGAACATACGGAACGACTGAAAGCAGAGTTCGCGTTTAGCTAGGAGTTGCGGAACAAGCAGCATAACCCGCTGACCATCGAGCGCGGTGAACGATCCGGAATGTCGAGGCGCAAGCCTCCAAACAGGCACTGACGGGCCATATTGCCAGTTGGGCACCACACGAGGAGGACTGACCATGGAAAGCAATCTCTCACGACGCACACTGCTGGCTGGGGCGGGGGCTCTTGGCGCAACGACGATGGCACCCACCAGTGGGCTGGCACGCGCGCCAATGTCCAGGATGCAGGCCCCCTACTTTTACCGTTTCGCATTCGGCGCAGCGGAAGTGACTGTTGTCTCCGACGGCCCGCTGCCACTGGGCGATCCGGGCGATTCCTTCCTGGGTGTCAGCAAGGACGAGGTGCGTGGCATGCTGACGCGCAACTTCCTTGACACCAAGAACGTCGTGCTCGAGCAGAACATTCCTGTGGTCAATATGGGTGACAAGCTCATCATGTTCGACACGGGCATGGGAACCTCAAAAGCGTTCGGTCCCACCACCGGCAGACTGATTCAGAGCCTGAAAGAAGCGGGCATCAATCCTGGTGACATCGATGCGATCTGCTGTAGCCATGCCCATATCGACCATGTTGGCGGGATCGTCGACGAAGCGGGCAAACCGCTCTTCCCGAACGCCGAAGTCTGGTTGGCACAATCGGATTTCGATTTCTGGACCGATGAGGCCAAACTTGGCTCGCCGCTCAAGATGTTCATCGAACATGCCCGGAGGAATTTGCTTCCGGTGCGTGACCGCATCAAGTTCTTCAAGGACGGGCAGGAGTTCCTGCCGGGGGTCCAGGCCATAGCGGCACCGGGGCATACGGTCGGCCACACTGTGTTCATGATCTCGTCCGGTGGCAAGTCGTTCTGTTTCATGGGTGACCTCACCCATCATCAGGTCCTTCTGCTTGAGCGCCCGCTGATGGAGTTTGCCTATGACAGCGACCCCAAGCAGTCGGCGCAGACCAGAGTCAAATTGCTGACCATGCTGGCTGAAAAGCAGACTCCGGTCATGTCCTACCACTTTCCCTGGCCCGGGTTCGGAAACCTTGCAAAAGTCGGGGATGGCTTCCGCTACTTTGCCGAGCCCATGAAAATGGTTCTATGACACATCCTCAATCGACAACGGGTGACCGGGCAGCAGCCCGGCCACCCTTTACAGCGGCAGAGCACTTGAAGGACATGATTCAATGAAGGTTCGTTCAACAATCCTCAGGCAGACGGGCCTGCCTCGGCCCTATGCCCAGTCGCGTCCACTTTCGATCGAGATGATTGATCTTGCGCCTCCTGGCCCCGGCGAAGTGCTGGTCAAGATTGCGGCGGCCGGCGTCTGCCATTCCGATCTGTCTGGCATCAACGGCGACCGGCCGCGTCCACTGCCAATCGCACTCGGCCATGAGGCTTCCGCAGTTGTCGAGGAAGTCGGCCCCGGCGTCGATGATCTCAAGCGGGGTGACCACGTTGTCATGTCGTTCTCACCGGTCTGTGGCGTTTGCGCTTTTTGCGCGGAAGGCCGGCCCGCGCTCTGTGAGCGGGGCGCTGCGGCGAACGGAGCTGGTACATTGCTGTCAGGCGCGCGGCGCTTCACCTGTGATGACGGAACCATAATCAATCACCATTGCGGCGTCTGCGCCTTCTCGGAATATTCCGTCATCTCCCGGCGCTCCATTGTAAAGATACGCGAGGATATCCCACTCATTGAGGCTGCCCTGTTTGGCTGTGCGGTGATGACCGGCGTCGGCACAGTGCTGAACACCTGCGCCGTGCGCCCCGGCCAGTCGGTGGCAGTCATCGGGCTCGGCGGGGTGGGCCTTGCGGCTCTGCTCGGCGCGGTAGCCGCAGGCGCGAGTCGCATTGTCGCCATCGACCTGAACCCGGCGAAGCTGGAAGTCGCCCGCGAACTCGGCGCGACCGATACGTTTCTCGCCAACGATCCTGATAGTATCAGGCGCATCCGCGAAACGACGGCTGGAGGCGTCGATCATGCCGTCGAAATGGCTGGCGTCGGCAAGGCTTTTGAGCTCGCTTATGCGATCACACGGCGCGGCGGCGTGACGGCTTCAGCGGGGCTTCCGCCCGGTTCAACACAATTCGCCATCCCCGCCGTGCAACTCGTTGCCGAGGAGCGGACAGTCAAGGGAGCCTACATGGGCTCCTGCGTGCCGAGCCGCGACATCTCTCGCTACATCGACCTCTATCTCGATGGGAAGCTGCCAGTAAACAAGCTGCTCTCGGGCACCGGACCGCTGGAGGGCATCAATGAAGCCTTCGACAGGCTCGACCGTGGCGAGGTCATCCGCCATGTCATCGTGATGTGAGAGAGACATGATCGTGATTCGCGAGGAGGACCTGATCGAGAGCATCGCCGACGCGCTGCAATACATCTCGCATTATCATCCCGCAGATTACATCCGGAATCTTGCTGCGGCTTACGCCCGTGAGGAGAGCCCCGCGGCACGCAACGCCATGGCACAGATCCTGATCAACTCACGCATGGCAGCACTCGGGAAACGCCCCATGTGTCAGGACACGGGCACGGCCCAGGTTTTCATGAAGGTGGGTATGGGCGCGCGCATCAGGACGAACCGCTCCATGCAGGAGATCGTGGACGATGCCGTGCGGCTGGCCTGGCGGAGAGAAGCCAATCCGCTTCGCGCGTCAGTCGTCAGCGACCCGATCTTCGAGCGCCGCAACACGCGTGATAATACGCCCGCTATGCTCCATGTAGAGCTTGTCGCCGGCGATACGGTCGAGGTTCATGTCGCAGCGAAAGGCGGCGGCTCCGAGAACAAGGCGAAATTTGCAGCGCTCGATCCCGGCGACGATCTCACCTCCTGGGTACTGAAGTCCGTGGAAACGATGGGCGCAGGCTGGTGCCCACCAGGCCTGCTTGGCATTGGCGTTGGTGGTTCTCCAGAGAAGGCACTGGCGCTGGCCAAGCAGTCGCTGCTTTCCCCCATAGACATGCCGGAGTTGCTGGCGCGCGGACCGTCCAGCAAGCTCGAAGAGTTACGCATCACGCTTTACGAGAGGGTCAATGCGCTGGGCATCGGCGCGCAGGGTCTCGGTGGACTGACAACGGTACTGGATGTCAAGATCCTGACCTTCCCGACACATGCAGCATCGAAGCCGGTCGGGTTGATCCCGCAATGCGCCGCGGATCGCCACGCGCATTTCACCCTCAGTGGATCAGGTCCGGTCCGGCTCGCACCGCCCGACGTGTCGCTCTGGCCGGAAGTGGTGCTGGAGGGAACTGGCGCGGCGGCGCGGCGGATCGATCTCGACCGGCTCACGCGGGCCGAGGTTGCGCACTGGAAAGCCGGTGAAACCTTGCTGCTTTCGGGCCGTCTGCTCACGGGCCGGGATGCCGCCCATGCGCGCCTGGCAACGATGATCGCAGCCGGCGAAACTCTGCCAGTCGATTTCACCAATCGCGCCATCTACTATGTTGGCCCGGTCGATGCTGTCGGTGATGAGGTGGTCGGACCCGCCGGTCCGACAACTTCGACGCGGATGGACCGCTATACTGATCTGATGCTGGACAACACCGGGCTTGCGGTGATGGTCGGCAAAGCCGAGCGCGGGCCGGAGGCCATCGCCGCCATCGCACGCCACAAGGCGGCCTATCTCATCGCCGTAGGCGGTGCGGCCTATCTTGTCTCCAAAGCGATCCGATCGGCGCATGTCCTTGCCTTCCCTGACCTTGGAATGGAGGCCATCCACGAATTCGTGGTCGAGGACATGCCGGTGACCGTGGCCGTTGATGCAACCGGCGCATCCGTTCATTCCCTCGGCCCCGCACTGTGGCGGCGCGCAGGATGAGACAACGCTCTGGAGTTCCCCTATCGTGAACGACACCTCCATTACCTCCCGGATAGCCACGTTTGCTGTGGCTACTGGCCGGATAACTCCCCACGAAGCGCTTGCCGTAGCGCGCCTGTCCTTCATGGACTGGGCGGCTGTCTCACTTGCTGGTCTGGCAGAGCCGGTGGCGGAGATGGTACGTGGCCTTGTTGCGGAGGAAGCTGGTGTGGAACAGGCGACCGTGCTCGGCCTGCCACGCAAGGTTCCGGCGCGCGCTGCCGCACTGGCGAACGGCGCGCTTTCCCACGCGCTCGACTATGATGATACGCATTTCGCATATGTGGGACATCCCAGCGTTGCCGTGTTTCACGCTGCGCTCGCCGTCGCGGAGCGGCAGGGCACCAGTGGGGCCGCGTTTCTGGAGGCGGCGCTGATGGGCATGGAAGCCGCCTGCCGCATCGGTCATTGGCTGGGAACCGGCCACTACAACCACGGATTCCACCAGACCGCGACATCAGGTGCATTCGGTGCAACTGTCGCGGCAGGGCGTTTGCTCGGCCTCGATCATGAACAGATGCGGCATGCCCTCGGCATTGTCGCCACACGAGCCTCCGGGCTGAAGTCTCAGTTCGGCACCATGGGCAAACCGTTCAATGCCGGCATCGCCGCAGCGAATGGAGTGGAGGCAGCGCTGCTGGCGTCGAAGGGCTTTGTCTCCCGGCCAGACGGAATCGAGTGCGCGCAGGGGTTCGCGGAGACCCATGCCGGTGAATGCCGGGATCTCGATACATCGCTCGCGGGGCTGGGCGAGGCTTTCTGGTTCACATCAGTGCAGCACAAGTTCCATGCTTGCTGCCATGGTACACACGCCGTGCTGGAGGCGCTGATGCAACTCCGCGCTCGTTCTGGCTTCGATCTGAAGAGAGTAGAGCGCGTGGCCTTGCGCGTTGCACCCCGCTGGTTGCGCGTCTGCGATATTCCCACGCCGACAACCGGCCTGGAGGCGAAGTTCAGCTACCGGCTCACCAGCGCCATGGCGCTGTATGAGCTCGATACCGGAGCGCTTGACGTCTTCAGCGCGCAGACCTGCACCCGGAAAGATCTGGTCGCGTTGAGGGACAAGGTCGATGTCGCAGGCGATCCAACCGTCAGTGATACCGCAGCGCAGGTGCGACTTGTGCTGGCAGACGGCACGATCATGGAGACAGCGGTTGATCTCGATGCGCCCCTGCCGCTCGCTCAGCGTCGCGACAGGATCGCCCTCAAGGTCCGTGCGCTGCTATCGCCTGCCGACGCAGATAGGATACTTGCGCTCGATGCCAGCCTTGGCGATAGCGATGCTGCCGAACTGGCGGGGATGCTCGCGCAACTCGCTGCCCGGCACTGAGCAGACTGGAGTACCACCATGAGCGTTGATCTCGCCCATTTGACTCAATGGATCGGTCGCAGCGAGACGCGGGAGGAGCGCCTCTCACCTTTCCCGTCGAATGCGCTGGCCGCGACACTCGACAGAAATGATCCGCCCTACAGGGAGGAATCGGACCTGCCGCCGCTCTGGCACTGGTTGCATTTTCTAACCATCAGCCCTTTGAGCGAGGCCGGGCCTGACGGGCATCCGGCGCGCGGCGGTTTTCTGCCGCCGGTGCCACTGCCGCGGCGCATGTGGGCGGGAAGTCGGCTGGCGTTCCTGAAGCCATTGCGGATCGGCGAGACGTGCCGCCGACGATCGACAGTGACCAAAATCGAGCACAAGCCCGGAAAATCTGGCGATCTGGTGTTCGTCACTGTGCGCCACGAGATTGCCGGTGAGAGCGGCCCGGCAATTGAGGAGGAGCATGACATTGTCTATCGCGGGCTGGCAACACCTGGCGCAACCGCACCAGCCCCGGTTGATGCGCCAGAAAATGCCGATTGGGCATTCCCCGTCACGCCGGATACCGTCTTGCTGTTTCGCTATTCAGCACTGACATTCAACGCGCACCGCATCCACTACGATCTCGACTACGTGACCAAGGAAGAGGGCTACCCAGGCCTCGTCGTGCATGGTCCGCTGATCGCGACGCTGCTGCTTGACGGGTTGCGCCGCGCGCGGCCCGGAGCGCGTGTCACTCGCTTCTCCTTCCGGGCCATTGCACCAACATTCCACATCGATCCATTTACCGTTCGCGGTCAGGTCACGGCAGCCGGCCATGCCAGGCTCTGGGCCGAGAAGCACGGCGCGTTGACGATGGATGGCAGCGCTGAATTTGCCTGATCCCGCTTGAAAGTGAGAGACCTATGAAAGTTACCGGCGATGAGCTCTACCCCGAAATCCGCGATGCAATCCGCGATCTGTGCGCGCAATTTCCGGCTGAATACCATCGCAAGATCGATGAGAAGCGGGGTTATCCGGAGGCGTTCGTTGAAGCGCTGACGAAGGCCGGGTGGATGGCTGCGCTCATTCCCGAGGAGTACGGCGGTTCCGGGCTTGGCCTCACAGAGGCCAGTGTCATCATGGAGGAGATCAATCGTTCGGGCGGTAATTCCGGCGCTTGCCACGGGCAGCTCTACAATATGGGGACCCTGCTCAGGCACGGTTCCGACGCCCAAAAGAAGCACTACCTGCCCAGGATCGCGTCCGGCGAGTTGCGCCTTCAATCCATGGCCGTGACCGAGCCGACAACGGGAACAGACACCACGAAGATCAAGACCACCGCCCTCAAGCAAGGCGACCGCTACATCATCAATGGCCAGAAGGTCTGGATCAGCCGCATCCAGCATTCGGACCTGATGATCCTTCTGGCGCGGACGACGCCCCTCGACCAGATGCAGAAGAAGTCGGAAGGCATGTCGATCTTCCTCGTTGATCTGAGACAGGCCATCGGCAAGGGGCTGGAAGTCCGGCCCATTCTCAACATGGTGAACCACGAGACGAACGAGCTGTTCTTCGACAATCTTGAAATTCCAGCCGAGAACCTGATCGGCGAGGAAGGCAAGGGGTTCAGGTATATCCTTGATGGCCTCAACGCTGAGCGAGCGCTGATCGCAGCCGAGTGCATCGGCGATGGCTACTGGTTCGTCGACAAGGTGACGGCCTATGCCAAGGAGCGCATTGTTTTTGGTCGGCCAATCGGGCAAAATCAGGGCGTGCAATTCCCCATCGCAGAAAGCTTCATCGAACTGGAGGCGGCCAACCTGATGCGTTACGAGGCGTGCCGACTGTTCGACGCCCGGCAGCCCTGCGGCGCGCAGGCCAACATGGCGAAATATCTAGCAGCCAAGGCGAGCTGGGAGGCGGCGAACGCCTGCATTCAGTTTCACGGCGGGTTCGGTTTCGCCTGTGAATACGATGTGGAGCGCAAGTTCCGCGAGACGCGGCTCTATCAAGTTGCGCCGATCTCCACCAATCTCATCCTTTCTTACATGGCCGAGCATGTGCTTGGCTTGCCAAGATCGTTTTGAGTGCGACAATAGAGTGAATATCGATGGCCGTAACATCGGCCGCATATCTCGGGAGGATACACAGGATGACTTTCACACGCAGGGCGGCGACTATCGCCGCATTCGCCACGGCAATCGCCGCTGGAACACCAGCCTTCGCACAAGGCTTCCCAACCAAGCCTGTGACGATGCTGATTCCTTTTGCTGCCGGCGGGCCAACGGACGTGGTGGGGCGCCTCATCGGGGAACACATGAGCCGCACGCTCGGCCAACCCGTGATCATCGAGAACGCGGTCGGCGCTGCGGGTACGCTCGCTGGCCAAAGGCTCATCGCCTCGCCTGCTGATGGCCATACGATCCTCATCGGCCATACGGGAACGCATGCGGCGGCGGTCTCGCTCAACCCCGGCCTCAAATACAAGCCGGTCGAGGATTTCGCGCATATCGGGCTGATCAATACCAACCCGATCTTCGTGAATGTGCGCAAGAGCCACCCGGCCAATACCTTGAAGGAACTGGTCGACTGGCTGAAGGCCAATCAGGCAACCGCCAACAATGCGCATGCGGGTGTCGGCTCTGTCAGCCACACCACTTGCCTGCTGTTCAACTCTGTCATCGGTGTAAAGGTAAACGGCATCCCCTATCGTGGCACTGCGCCAGCCATGAATGATCTTGTTGGCGGTCAGGTCGACTATCTCTGCGATCAGGGTGTCAACGTCGCGCCGCAGACACGGGCCGGCACCATCAAGACCCTCGCCATAGCGCAAGACAAGCGCGCACCACTGCTGCCGGATGTGCCGACGAGCACTGAAGCCGGCGTAGCTGACTTCAAGGTGATTGTCTGGAATGCGATGTTCACGCACAAGGAAGCGCCGTCAGCAGCGGTCGAAGCATTGAACAAGGCCCTTCGCGCCGCCCTCAATGATGCGACCATGAAGGCGAGGCTTGAGGAGATCGGAGCAGAAATTCCTGCGGCTGACTTGCAGACCTCGGCCGGGTTACGCGCATTCATCGGATCAGAGATCAACCGTTGGACGCCAATCATCCAGGCGGCCGGCGTAACGGTTCAATAGTACCGGTTGGCGCTGAAAACGGATCAGGTCACAGCTTTCAAGCGTGATCCGTTCAGGCGCCAGCGTTGTTGCGTTTTTGGAAGCGCCATAAGTCGTTCCTGCCTAAGTCCCGTTGAAGTTCGTGAACACCGCATAAGGTGCGGCATCACCGGTTGATTCGGACGGCACCAGCTTCGCTGGTGTCATAGCCACCGAGAATCGCCGCATGCCTGTGAAACTCCGGGTCACGCATCAGACCAAAGAGCTTCTGCGGCCCTGCCTCGAAATACGTATGGCGACGCAAGGCCAGATCGAACTGCTCCCAGGCCAGCGGCACAAAACCAAGCCCGTTGGCGTTGGCCACAGCGCGCGTTGCAATGCCGCAATCGACGTCCCCCGTGCGGATCGCAAAGGCAAGATCCTGCCCGGTCGCGAACGCTTCTCCTGCAGTCGGCAGATCGGAAAGCGCCTTGCCAACCTGGGTTAACAAGGCCTGTAACAGCAACTGAGCCCCTGC
>JANNRX010000251.1:0-4629 GCA_031401875.1 Hyphomicrobiales bacterium
GGTCCTGATGCGCACCATCGTCGGGCTTGTTCCCAAGCAGCGTGGCTCAATCCGGATTTTTGGCAAGGATATGGATAGCCTGAACGAGAAAGAACGACAGGAAATCGAGAAGCGCTGGGGTATCCTGTTCCAGCAGGGCGCGCTTTTTTCATCCTTGACCGTGAAACAGAATATCCAGCTGCCAATGCGCGAATATCTTGGTCTTTCCGAGCATATGCTCGATGAACTGGCGATAATGAAGCTTGAAATGGTTGGTCTCAACCCTGAAGCCGCGGATAAGTTTCCATCAGAACTCTCGGGTGGAATGATCAAACGTGCGGCTCTGGCGCGCGCCCTAGCGCTTGATCCAGAAATCGTCTTTCTGGATGAGCCGACGTCAGGCCTTGATCCCATTGGGGCAGGCGAGTTCGATGCTTTGATTGGAACCCTGCAGAAAACGCTTGGATTGACTGTCTTCATGGTCACACATGATCTGGACAGTCTCAATACGATCTGTGATCGAATCGTGGCACTGGGCGAAGGAAAGGTTCTTGCTTCCGGTGATATGAAGGTCATGCGCGAGGCAAAGCATCCTTGGCTGAATGCCTATTTCAATGGTCCAAGGGCGCATCGTGCGGCGGCATAAAATTCAGGCTGGTCAGGCCTGAAACAGTTGGGCTGTTCTGAATTATCGTTTATGGGAAGATTATGGAAACACGGGCGAACTATGCGCTGATCGGTCTTTTCACGCTTGCGGTTTTCGCCAGCATGTTAGGCTTTGTCTATTGGTTCTCAGGGTCACGCAACAATGGCCAGAAGATAACGTACCGCGTGGTTTTCACAGGTTCGGTTTCTGGCCTCAACCGCGGCTCTGTTGTGCGTTTCAACGGATTGCGTGTGGGCGAAGTATCAACGATCAATCTTGTCGCAAATGATCCCAGCCGCGTGACCGCCATCATCGAGATTGAACAGAAGACACCTGTCAAAGCCGACACCCGCGCCCGTCTGGAATATCAGGGGCTGACGGGCCAGGCATCGATTGCGCTGTCAGGTGGAACAGCTGGGGCTCCGTTCCTGACGGCACCCGATGGCGGGCGTGCGGTCATTTTTGCGGACCGGTCGGATTTCCAGGACATTCTCGAAACAGCGCAAAGGCTATCCAGCCGTGCCGATTCCATTCTGGCGCGCGTGGAAAAAGTGGTCGGTGACAACGAGAATTCAATCGGCGGCACGATTCGCAGTCTGGAAATTTTCGCCAAGGCCCTTGCGGACAATTCAGCCGGCGTTGGCGCATTTCTGGCCTCGGTCGGCGATACGTCCCAGAAGATATCATCGCTGTCGGCACGCCTTGAAACATTGTCGACGACTGCGGAAGAATTGTTGAAGACGGTTGATGCAGGCAGTGTCAGCCGCACCATTGCCAATGTTGAAGGGTTCACCCAGGCACTGTCGGATAACAGGAAGAATATCGACGGTATCCTGACGGATGGCGCTGTGCTGACCCGGCGTCTTTCCGAAACATCGCAGCGGCTTGACAGTGCTCTGGCCGATATCCAGCGGCTGACCAGCGCAGTGGATGCCGCCAAGATTGGCAGCAGTCTTGAGAATATCGAGAAATTCGCAGCAGTTCTCGGCAACAATTCTGTCCAGACCGATAAGACGCTCAAAGATATAGCCGAGATAACCGAAACCTTGCGCAGTTCCTCCAAGAAAGTGGATGATGTTCTGACGGCGGCGTCCAATTTTCTTGGTGCCAATCAGGAAGGTGGAAAAAGCGCCTTCTCTGATGTCGGCGCGGCAGCCCGGTCTTTCCGTGAGCTGGCGGAATCCTTGCAGGTGCGTGTGGTGGATTTTTCCGATATGGCAAAATCGATTGATCGCCTCGCCCGTAATCTTGATCGTCGCACTCAGGAAATTACGGCAGGCCTGAACAAGCTGACCAATTCTGGCGGACGCGAAGTGGAAGCACTGACCAATGATGCGCGTCGGGCCGTCAATGAACTGAACCGGGCGGTGCGCAGCATTGGCCGGGATCCCTCGCAGCTCATTACAGGGGGGCGTCCGCCAATTCCTGAATATTCCGGGGCGCGATAAACATGCGTCTCTTGTCGGTTCAACAATGATAACTGCTTTTTCCGTTTCTCCATCCCGTCGTCACGTTCTGGTTGCGCTTGGCCTGGGATCCGCTGCGCTGCTTCCAGGCTGCGGCAGCCCTGCTCCGGTGACCTATGATCTGTCGGCTGCGACTGTGGGCTTGCGCCGGTCTGACGGTCGTCAGGTGATCATTGTGGTCGAGCCAACGGCGGTCTTTGCGCTGGATAGCGAGCGCATCATGGTGCGCTCCAAATCCGGCGAGATCACGTATCTGCCACGGGCGCAATGGTCTGACCGCTTGCCGAGGCTTGTGCAGACAAGACTTGTGCAGACATTCGAGAATGCAGGACGCGTTGCCGTTGCGAGACCCGGAGACAAGCTGCTCGGAGCCTTTCAGCTTGTGCTCGATATGCGCGCGTTTGAAATCCGGGAGACCTCCCGGGAAGCCGTTGTCGAGATCGCGGCAAAACTCGTGAATGCCGCCTCAGGATCAATCCGTACGGCACGCATTTTTACAGCGGCAAGCCCGGTTGTCACAATCGATGGCGCTGGCGCGGCAGCCTCGCTTGATCAGGCACTTGCGAAGGTAATGAGCGATCTCACGGGATGGGCAGCCGGGGCCGCCTGACAAAGGCTTTACCGGGCAACAAAAAACCATCTGTTCCTAACGGACGACACGCCCTCATCCGCGGGTCTTTCTTTCAAAAATGCCCAACCTTATTCAAAACGTCCTGAGGCATGGGCCAGCATGGTGTAAACCTTGCCGGTATCAGAAAGCAGATAGGTCCGTGCGACGGATGGATCACGGCCTTCTGTTGCAAGATCTCTCAGCAGGCGTTCGAACTCTTCCACATAACGATCAATGGCTTCGCGGAACTCGGCTTCCCGACGGTAACGCCTGCGTACCTCGTCAAAGGTCTGCTGACCCTGCAAGGTATAGAGCCTGCGTGAGAAGACATTCCGGTCCCCTTCAGTGTAGCGGTCCCAGACCTCCGCGACAGCATCCTGGTCCACGAGGCGGGCAATATCGGTCGAGATCACATCAAGCGATTCAAGACCTTGCTCGACAGAGGATGAGCGGGCGACGGGGCGTTCAGCTGCCTCGTCACTGGACGCTTTGCCGAGAAGATCGGAAAGCCATCCGCCACCCGCCTTTGGACTGCTTGCACGCCTGTTTTCTGCATTTGGCTGGACTGGTTCTGGCCGTTTCGCAACTGGAGCAGGACGCGGCGGAGGCGTTGGTGCCACCGGGGCAGGCGGGGCTATGGGTGCAGGCCTGGGAGCGGAACGCGCCATTGCGGGCTCGGCGCGCCGCGCCGCGAGCGGGGGTGCCACATCAAGACCCGTGCGTTCCACCAGCGTATTGAGCTCGTTGAAGGCCTTGAGCTGTTCGCCCACGGCACGCTTGATCGATGAGGTCTGCGCCGAGATATCGCGTGGCATGCTGAGCGTGCTCCGGCTGACTTCGGCCCGCGTCGCTTCAAGCTCCTGGGTGATCTCGCCAGTAGCACTGCGCAGTTGATCCGCGGCTTCACGGAATTGTTCCGTCGTCTTCTCGAACACATGCCCCAGTTCGCCAACTGCCTGTTCATAGGCCGCCCGCAAGGATGCCGATGTGCGCTCACGCTCTTTGGCAGACATGGTGCGGATGAGGTCATATTGCTCGGTGATGGCCACTGTGGCGGATTCCGATGTACCAAGCAGTGTGGTGCTGATGTCGCGGGCGCGCTGTTCAGCGGTTGCGAGACTATCATGCAGCAGGCCATTAAACCGCTGCATAATGGTTTCCATTTCGGCGCTGCGCTGTTCGATTGATTTGACCAGATCGCGCAGATCGTCCTGCTTGTCGCCAAGAGCCCCGTCGAGATGGGTCTGGGCCTGCGTGAGGTCTTCCGCCACCTTGGCAAGGGCCATGCCACGTGCATGGATATTGTCCGAAATGGTTGCTGCTTCCTGCAGAACTCCGCCGGAGATATCGCGGAGCAGTGTCACCTGCTTGTCGACCCGTTGTGTCGTTCTTGCCGTGTCGGAGATAATTTCGCCCATGGTACTTTCGAGCGATTTGACGCGCTCCACCAGGCCCGTTTCCACGGATTCCAGATTGGTTGTGGCGGCTTCAAGAATACCGTTAAGGACGCCGTTCGCTTCATTGAGCCGACCCAGCACGGCGGCAACGCCACCTGTCAGCTTCTGATGCGTCTGGGTCAGTTCACGGACAGAAGTCACTGTGCCTTCAGCAAGGGTCGACTGGAATTCGCGTGTCGAAGAACTGATCTGGTGCACCAGTTCCGCACCCTTGGTTTCAAGCACGGAAGCAAGGGCGTCGCCACGCTCCGTGAAGACTGTATTGATCGCCTCGGTGCGCTGTACCAGCGAAGCCGCGAACTGGAAGCCCTTCTGGTCGATGGTCTGCGCCACATTATCCAGGCGGCCAACAACCCTTTCTTCAAAGCTGGAAATGCGATTGTCGAGCGTATCGGCGATCTCTGTGGCGCGGCCACCAAGTGTTGCATTGATTTCGCTGGCTTTGGTTGTCAGAACCTCTGTGATCTGTTC
>JANNRX010000252.1:0-3322 GCA_031401875.1 Hyphomicrobiales bacterium
GTGGCTGGTATAAAAATCGGTGATGCGCATCTCGGGATGCACCTCGGGGTCGATGCCGATGGCGCGCAGGAAATCGAGGCTTTCGGTGATCTTCTCCGCCAGCTCACGGTATCGCCCGCTCGCAGGCGAGTCTTTCACGAAGCCCAGCATCCACTTGTGCGCATTGTCCAGGTTGGCATAACCGCCAGTTGCAAAGGCACGGATCAGGTTCAAGGTCGCCGCTGACTGACGGTATGCCATCAGCTGGCGCTGCGGATCCGGTGTGCGGCCTGCCTCGCTGAAGGCGATGTCATTGATGATGTCACCCCGGTAGGAAGGCAACTCAACGCCATTCAGTTTTTCGGTGTTGGACGAGCGGGGCTTCGCGAACTGCCCTGCAACACGGCCCACTTTCACAACAGGTGAAGATGCGGCATAGGTCAACACCACCGCCATTTGCAGGAAGACGCGGAAGAAATCGCGGATGTTGTCAGCGGAATGTTCGGCGAAGCTTTCCGCGCAATCGCCGCCCTGGAGCAGGAACTGCTCGCCCATCGCAACCTTGCCCTACGCCCGCTTGAGCTTGCGCGCCTCGCCTGCAAAAACGAGCGGCGGAAAGCCTGCGAGCTGTGCTTCCACGGCATCAAGCGCGGCCTGATCGGGATAAAACGGAGCCTGAACCACAGGCTTCGATCTCCAGCTTGATGGTGTCCAGCGTTCGCTCATGATTCTCGCTCCTCCAGCCGGTGAGGGCTGGTCAGGTCTCCTGTGGGTCAGTCTTGACGGGGCCCTTAAAGCACGGGTGGAGCCTTTCGCCAACCCGTCGGCCCCCAATCTGCGTTTCAGCCAGGATTCCCGGCCTTGCGGAAAAGGCGCACGCCAAGAACCACACCGGCGATCAGAAGCACGCCACCCAGCCATTCCGCAGCATGCGGCCAGCGGGCTTCGAAGATGAAACCGTAGACCAGTGCGAAGATGGTTTCAGCCACGATCATCTGTGCAGAAAGTGCGAGCGGCAAACGCTGCGAGGCGATTGTCCAGAAATACTGCGCTACCCAGGAGGCGATCACGCCCGTCAGCAAGGCCCAGAGGAGCAGCCGTGTCCCTGCGTCTCCGGCAAAGCCCAGCTCCGGAATCCGGCTCCAGCCCATGAGAGGTGCCAGAATCAGCAGCGGTATGACACCAGCCGCCGCGCCAAGCCCTTGCAGGCTAGTCCAGCCCAGCGCATGCGGCGCATCGGGCGCACGCATCGCCTTCGCATTGGTGATAGCATAGAAGAACCAGACCAGCAGACCGAGCACGGCCAGCAGAAAACCCAGCAGTACATTGCTCTTTGCCGCATCAGATGTGGCGGAAGCCAGCGCCGAGGCATTGACCACGCCAAGACCCGCCACGATCAGAACAAGTGGTGCAGCCAGCGCCTTCCAGGGCACGCTCCTGTCCTGCCAGTTACCATAGATCGCAAGCAGCACGGGCAAGGCACCAATCACCAGCGGTGCAATAGCGGGGCCTGCAAGGCTCACCGAAAAGGCCACGCAGATATAGTAGATCACATATCCCGAAAGGCCGAGCCAGAGTGCCTTTGCCATCAAACGGGGGGTCATGGGGCCTGGCCGGAAGCGCTTGCCGAGCCCCATCAGCACCAGCGATGTCATGCCAAAAGCGAGATAGCGCAGGATGGCCAGATCCACCTCGGAATAGGGCACGACCACGCGGGGGGCGACAAAGGTCAGGCCCCAGAGGGCACCCGCCGCAAGGCCCGCCAGAATGCCTGTCATCATCACGGTATTTTCATCCCGCGAGGGCGCGGAAAAGATAGGTCTTGCCCGCTTTGTAATCAAAGGTCGGATCGTCCCAGGCGATCATCTTGCCGGGGTTGAGCAGCCCTTGCGGATCGGCCTCGCGCTTGAAGGCGAGCTGGCGTTCATCTGTCTGTTTCATGCCACCCTCTTCGAGCGTGTAACGATGCGGATTGAAAATCGGCGCGCCCATATCCTCGTGGATTCGCATGATCTCTTCCAGCCGCTCCTCGGAGGTGAACCGCACCAGCGGCAGGCCGAAGGCCGTCACCTTGCCGTCAAAGCGCACGAATTCGAGATGTGCCGGGACTTCATCGCCGAAATGCCGGTGGATCGCCTCGATCACTTTCAGCTGGTTGGGGAAAGGATAGAGCGCTTGCAGATAGGTGATGGCGGGATCAACGCGCATGGCGCGCAGCGTCGTGTGGTTCCACCCCAGCTCGAAGCAGGGCGGCAAACCCTTGCGGTCTTCGGGCGAAAGCAGGGCCGCATTCATCAGCACAGCAGCGCCCTTCACTGTGGCCGTCAACGCCAGAAGGGCATCCAGCGCATGACGGGCGACCATCAGCGCCACCACAGTCTTCTCGCGTGGGATGAATTTCTTGTGGCGCAGGAAATAATCATGCGGGACAGGCGAAGCGACAACGGCGAGCTGCTTGAGCAGCAGGCCATCCTGTTCGCCCAGCATATTGGCATAGGCCGCAGCCGGTTCCAGCCCATCAAAGCCGATGATCACGTCGATCCAGTCATAGGCCGGGGCCAGCGGCATCTCGACTTCGGTGATGATCCCGTTTGTGCCATAGGCATGCGAAACCTTGTGCAAGTCAGCGCCTGTCAGCTCCAGTACGCGCGGTGAGGCTTCCATGGTGACAACCTTGAGGCGGATGATGTTGCCCCAGTCACGCAGGCCACCCCATTGGATCGAACCCACCCCGCCGGACCCGCCGGCAATGAAACCGCCGATGGAGGCCGTGGCATAGGTCGAGGGATGCAGGCGGCATTCCTGGCCGGAATGCGCTCTGGTCGCATGGTCGATTGCTTCGATAATCGCGCCGGGTCCAGAAACAAAGCGGCCGGGTGCAATCGCAGTCACCTGGTTGAACCCGGAGAGATCCAGCACTACCCCGCCCGAAAGCGGCATGGCCTGGCCGTAATTACCGGTTCCCGTGCCGCGCGGCGTTACCGGAATGCCAAGGGCATAACAGGCGGCCAATGTGTCGATCACATCCTGCTCGCAGGTAACGGCCACAACCGCATCGCCGTTCACATCGGCAAGCTGGCGCTTCAGGGTCGGCGAGTACCAGTAGAAGTCACGGGATTTCTGCTGCACCAGCGCCGGATTATCCTCGATCTTGAGGTGGATGAGCCGGGATTTGAGGGCAGTGATGTCATAAACCGTTCTGGATTGGCTGGTCATGGTCTCATTCCTTCGAGCGTGTCCAGTTCGCGGTAATCGGGTAGCACACGGTCAATCACCTTGCCGTTGCGGATCACGATGCGATCCGATTGCGGGCGCGACAGCAGCTCTGTCCAGTTGCGCGCCT
>JANNRX010000253.1:0-1637 GCA_031401875.1 Hyphomicrobiales bacterium
CGATTTCCGCGATGGCGCTGTCAACGCCTGTGCGCAGATCCGAATTTTTCAGCAATGGCAATGCCGTTCGCAAGACTGCAAAGGCATCCTGATCGCCTCGCGCACGAAGGGTGGTGAGCGCATCAAACTGTGGTTTCGAGGCGGTTTCAGCCTGCATCAGCACAATTGCTGCCTCGGCTTCTGCGAGCAGTTTATTGATCTTCGGGTTCTGTTCCTTCGCCAGCGCGCCTCTCAAAGGCTCAAGCATGGAAACATCACGCGAACGAAAGACGGATTCTGCCGCTGATTGACGCTTCAGAGGATCGGACGAAAACAAGGTGAGTGAGCCTATTGCGGCCTCAAGCGAACGGCGCAGCCTGTTGTTCAGCCGCACAACGGCAAGGTCCGCAGGTGCAGCAACGGTTTCTCCGGTGGCGGCGTTGAAGACCTGCCCGCTGGCATCCTTGTAGAAAGTATTCTTCTGCGTACCTCCAACGAACAGACGGGCGGCTTGCAGAGCTTCAAGAATTTTTGCAGCATTGTCGTCGCCCGAAAGAGCGATTTCACCAATGGCTTTTTCCGTCTCAGAAAAGCTGTCTTCGGAAAATCTTTTGAGTGCTTCATCCAGCGGTGCGGCCAAGAGCAGTGAGCCGGTCTGGAAAAATAGAAGCAGCGCGAACAAAAGAATTCGCACGCATTGATAAGTGCGCATTGGGCAGTCTCTTGATTGCTGGCCGGAGATTGAAGAAGGATGGCCCGGCGGCAATCGCACCGGGCCAGATTTTACCAAAAGTCTCAGCTACCGCATTTCGCCGTGACCTTGTTGAAATTGCCACACTTCTTGCCTACCCAGTCAGCGTCAAGATCCTTGGAACCTGGAAGGAAGTCGGACCAGGCGTCGCCAGGCACGAGATCCTTGGTCTGCCAGACCACATCAAACTGGCCGTCTGCGCGGATTTCGCCGATCATGACTGGTTTCGTGATGTGGTGGTTAGGCAACATTTTGGAGATGCCACCGGTGAGGTTCGGCGCTTCGATGCCGGGCAGGGCATCGATCACCTTGTCCGCATTGATGGTACCAGCCTTTTCAACGGCCTTGACCCACATGTTGAAGCCAACAACGTGCGCTTCCATCGGATCGTTGGTCACAGCTTTGTCGGATTTCTTGAAAGCCTTCCACTGCTTGATGAAAGCGTCGTTTGTGGGGTTCTTGACGGACTGGAAATAATTCCATGCCGCAAGGTGACCGATGAGGTTCTTGGTGTCGACGCCAGCCAGTTCCTCTTCTCCCACCGAGAAGGCAACGACAGGAATGTCGGTGGCCTTCACGCCCTTGTTGGCGAGTTCCTTGTAGAACGGCACGTTGGCATCGCCATTGATGGTCGAGACGACTGCCGTCTTCTTGCCGGTGGAACCGAACTTCTTGATGTCAGCGACGATGCTCTGCCAGTCCGAGTGACCGAATGGCGTGTAGTTGATCATGATGTCTTCCGGCGCGACGCCCTTGGCCAACAGGTAAGCCTCGAGGATCTTGTTCGTCGTACGCGGATAGACATAGTCAGTGCCGGCCAGAACCCAGCGTTCGACTTTCTCATTGGCCGTCAGGTAATCGACGGCGGGAATGGCCTGCTGGTTCGGCGCGGCGCCGGTGTAGAACA
>JANNRX010000254.1:0-1690 GCA_031401875.1 Hyphomicrobiales bacterium
TGCGCGCGTGCTCGAGGGCTTTGGCGTAATTGCCGGAAGAGTCCGCTTCGATCCAAGCGAGGTTGTTGTAGGCGGGGGCGAAATCGGGAGCGATTTTGACAATTTCCTCGTAGCCGGCGCGGGCCTCGTCGATGCGGCCGAGTTCCAGCTGCAGGGTGCTGAGCTGCATCCGCGCGGGAAGGTTGTTAGGAGCGGTTTTCAAGAGTTCTTTCATTTGGTCAACGGCCTGCTCCGAGCGACCGTCATCGGTCAGGATACGCACGAGCATGTTGTAAGCTGTTAGATCCTGCGGATTGAGTACGATGGTTTTGCGAGCCAATGACTCGGCAGTCTTGAAATCCTTTTGTACGAAGCAGAGGCTGGCCATGAGGAGATTCGCCTGAGCGGACTCCGGGTGGGCGGTGAGGTAGGCAGCGGCGCGCGCCATTGCCTCGTCCACTTTGCCCTCCTGATGGTCGAGGGCGATCAATTGGTCCACGCAAGCCAGCTCGTCCGGGCCGAGTTGCAAAGCGGCTTCGAATGCCGCGCGAGCTTCGGTGAGTTTGCCTTGGGAGACCATGAGTCGGCCGAGCTGCAGTCGCACTGCCGGGTCCTCGGGTGCGGCTGCACTCTGCTGCTTGAGGATGGCGGCGGCGTCATCGCTGCGGTTGGCGGCGTGATAGGCATTGACGAGGAGATCCTGCGCCATGCGGTTGGGCGGGTCGCCGGCAGCGAGGGGTTCGAGGGCGCGGATCGCCGCAGCTTGTTGGCCAGCCTGGAGATGGAGACCGGCGCGCAGCAGGATCGCCTCGGTCGCCTTGGGGGCGACCGCGAGGGCCCGGTCCAGCGCTTCGGTGGCCTTACGGAAATCAGCCGCCGCGAGACAAGCTTTACCGAGGGCGACTTGCAAGCTGGCGTGGGACGGGAAGATTTTGGTGTTTTTTTCCAGCAAATCGACCGCCTTGGCGGGTTCCTTCTGCCGCAGCCACAGCTCGGCTTGCAGGAGGCAGGCTTCGGTATCGAGCGGGCTTTTTGCCAGCACCTTGGCCACATAATCCGCAGCTTCGGCCTCGTTCTTGGCAGTGAGGGCAAGCTGGGCGAGCAGCCGCCAGGCCGGCAGGTAATCAGGGGCGGCCGCGGTCGCTTGCTTGATTACCGCCATCGCCTCGTCCTTGCGCTCGAGCCCTACTAGTAATCTGGCATAAGCAATCGTTTCGGAGGAACGGGGACCGGCGAGATCGGCGGCTTTTTTCAAAGCTTCGATGGCCTGCTCCGGTTGTTTGCGCGCGGCGAAGAGGTTTCCCTGTAGGAGGCTGGCCCGGGCGGATTTGGGATCAGCGGCGATGGCGCGTTCGATAAGTTTCTCGCCGGCATCGAGTTGCCCCCGGCGGAGTTCGATGAGCGCCAAGGCCAGCAGGACGGGTGCCTTGTCGGGCGCATTGGCCAAGCCGATCCGCTCCTCACATTCGGTCATGGCCTCGGGCGTGAGCGAGGTCTCGGACAACAGCAGCAAGGCCTCGCCATTCGCGGGCGTGCGGTCAAGCACGGTCCGCAACTCCTCGCGGCTGTCGTTGAGAAAGCCCGATTCAAACAGCGCCTGCGCCAGCCCGACGCCGACTTCATCATCGGTGGGGAGTCGCGGTTTGGCCGACGACAACGTGCTGGCGGCATCGAGCAGCGCTCCCTGGCGCAGCAGAGCCAGGCCGAGTCC
>JANNRX010000255.1:0-4272 GCA_031401875.1 Hyphomicrobiales bacterium
TTTTCCATCGGCGTGCCTGATAGACAGAGGCGGTGGGCGGACTTTAGCTTGCAGGCATTCTGCGCGCTGATGGACTTGGGGTTCTTGATGTACTGGGCTTCATCGAGGACGATGACATGCCAGTTCTGCCGCGAAAGCTCGGGGAAGTCGCGGGCGAGCAGCGGATAGGATGTGAGAACGACATCGGCGGTGGAGATCTGATCAAACTGGGCGGAGCGTTCCGCGCCTTGCAGGGTGACGAGTTTGATCTCGGGGTCCATCATCGCGCTCATGGCCAAAGGCGTCAAGGGCCGTGTCGAAAAAGCAGAAGCGCATGGGCATGACCATGGCGCACCAAAAAGGGACAAGCACGGCCACGACCATGGTGCGCTTGACCCGCATGCCTGGCAGTCTGTTGCCAATGTAAAGATCTATGTTGCCAATATCCGGGAGGCACTGATTGCAGCGGATCCGTCCGGCATAGCGGTTTACGAGGCGAATGCTCTGCGCTATCTCGGCGAACTTGAAAGGCTTGATGCCGAAATCAAAGGCATTGTCGCCAAAATTCCTGCGGACAGGCGCAAGATCATCACCTCGCATGATGCCTTTGGCTATTTTCAGGATGCTTATGGTATCCGCTTTATTGCACCACGTGGCGTCTCCACCGAAGCCGAAGCTTCCGCAAAGGATGTGGCCCGCATCATCCAGCAGATCAAGCGCGAGAAGATCAGCGCCGTCTTCATCGAGAATATTGCGGACCAGCGCCTGATCCAGCAGATCGCCAGGGATAGTGGTGCGCGTATCGGCGGCGTGCTGTTTTCCGACAGTCTCACGCCCTCAGGAACCGGGGACCAGACAGGGAAAGCGGCCGCCCCCACTTACATTCTGATGATGCGTCATAATATAAGGACGATCAGTGACGCACTCGTTCCCAATACGTGAGAGAAACCATGTCCGAAAAAATCCCTGTCACCGTCCTCACCGGATATCTGGGTGCAGGAAAGACCACGCTGCTCAACCGCATCCTGACCGAACCGCATGGCCAGAAATTCGCGGTGATCGTCAACGAATTCGGCGAAATCGGCATCGATAACGAGCTTATCGTTGGTGCGGATGAAGAAGTCTTCGAAATGAACAATGGTTGCATCTGCTGCACAGTGCGCGGCGATCTCATTCGCATCATCGAGAATCTGATGAAGCGGCGGGACAAATTTGATGCGATCATCGTGGAGACGACGGGCCTCGCCGATCCTGCCCCGGTGGCGCAGACTTTCTTCATGGATCAGGATGTGCAGAATCACGCACGCCTTGATGCCGTGGTGACCGTGGCTGATGCGATGTGGCTGAAAGACCGCCTTAGGGATGCGCCGGAGGCCAAGAACCAGATCGCCTTCGCCGATGTCATTCTCCTTAACAAGACCGACCTTGTCACGCCCGAACAGTTGCGCGAAGTGGAAGCCCGCATCCGCGCCATCAACCCCTATGCCGTGCTGCACAAGACGGTGAAGGCCGCCATCGACATCAAGCATGTGCTGGGGCGCAATGCGTTTGATCTCGACCGCATCCTGGAAATTGAGCCGGCGTTCCTGTCGGCTGGTGATGGCCACAATCATGACCATGATCACACCGGACCAGAATGTGATCACCCCAGCCACACGCATGATCATTCCCATGATCATTCTCATGGCGGTCTGAAGCACACCCATGATGAAGACATGCAATCGATCGCTCTGGAGATACCAGGCGACGTCGATCCTGAAAAATTCATGCCCTGGATCAATGATTACGTGCAGACCGAGGGGCCGAATATCCTGCGCTCCAAGGGCATCCTTGCCTTCAAGGGTGAGGCGAAGCGCTTCGTGTTCCAGGGCGTCCATATGGTGCTCGACGGCGACCTTCAACGCGACTGGAAAACGGACGAGAAGCGCACATCAAAGATCGTGTTCATCGGGCGCGAACTCAAGCGCGACGAGATTACCAAAGGCTTCATGGCCTGCGCGGCATGACGCTATGCCGTGAGCATTTCCGTTATCGGGGCCGACAGGCCGGATTCTGGAACTCCCGGGGGTCAATATCGACAATGCCGTCTGTGCGGCCCTCGCCTTTCGCTGCATAGGCATGGCACGCCTGTGCGCGATCGATGTGAAAGCGGAGGCCAACCGTCTTTTCCGCAAGGACATCCTTGAAGGCCTCCGGGAGATCCGGGGCATTCCAGGGGTGAATCTTTGCCGCGATATGATGATCGGCCAGGGCATCGATGTTGCCGCGCTGGAAAGCCTTATCACGCATCATTTCAAGCCTGCCATGCAGGTGAACGGCACCAAAGGGCTGGCTGTCATCACTGACACGGGCAGATTCCGGCAAGCCGTATTCCTGCTCTTTCTGAAACATCACGAGCGCGCTGACGCATCCTTCGATCGAATCGAACGCCGTGGTTGACTGGGCCACATGGCCTTCGAGTGTGGGGTTTCCATCCGCATCCTGCGTCAAAAGAACAGGCACATGGGCATTCACCAGACCATTTTTCGTTATGGCAACGAGGGTGCAAAGTGCCCGTGCCGAGACGAAGGGGCGCACAAGGTCAAAGGGCACATCGGCAAATGAGGTGGGCGGCGTATATTTCGACATCGCTGTCTCCCTTTTCCAATCAGGACTGGAAGGTTAGCGCATTCTCATCGCAGGTCGAGAGGCAAGTTTAGCAGCAGGCAAATTTGGCAAGAGACACGTTCAGCGATACGCGAGCATCTCCCGTGCCTGCCGACTGTCATCGTCCATTTGGCGGATCAGCGGCTCGATACCGTCAAATTTCAGCTCAGGGCGAATATAGCCGACGAACATAATATCTATAATCTTGCCATAAAGATCACCTGAGAAATCGAAAATATGCACTTCCAGCCGGGGCGCGCCGTCATCGAATGTTGGCCGACGGCCAAAGCTTGCAACTGCCGCATGGATTTTACCATCCACAATCGCTCGCACCGCATAAATTCCGTGTTTGAGCGCCATACCCTTGTCCAGAACCAGATTGGCCGTGGGATAACCGAGTTCGCGCCCGCGCTTGTCACCATGCATGACCTCACCGGAAAGGGTCCAGGCATGCCCCAGCATGGTGTTTGCCTTGGCGATGTTGCCATCAGCCAGCAAACTGCGGATCAGCGTTGACGAGACAATCGCTCCGTCGTGGCTCTGGGGTGTGATGATGTCTGTCACAAAGCCATACTCAAGACCAAGGCTGGCAAGCATCTCCGGTGATCCTGCGCGATTCTTGCCGAAGTGAAAATCATAACCGACAACAGCGCCGGAGATATCTAAACGACCGACCAGCAGATCCTTTACGAAGGCTTCTGCCGTGAGTGCCGCAAGCTTGGCATCAAAAGTGAGTGAAATCATGCCTTGCAGCCCGAATACTTCCGCCAGGCAGGATTTTTGGGGCGGGGCAGTCAGCCGGAAAAATGGCTTGTCCGCCTGAAAGAAAGCGCGTGGATGCGGTTCAAACGTCAACAGCGCAGCAGGTTTTCCAAGACTGGAGGCAAGCGTGAGAGCCCTGCTGATCAAATGCCGATGACCCCAATGCATGCCGTCAAAATTGCCAATGGCAATCACGGGTTGGCGCAATTCGCCTGGCAAATATTGAGGATCGTGAATGTTGAAAAATTCGGATGTCATGGCGCGTAAAAGGCTTTTGCAGGCCGGGCGCGCAGCGTCAAGCTCTACAGACCCGTGGTTCTCTGGATTATTATCGAACAGTCAAGCTGTTAACCAGTTTGAAAGTGCTTTCCATTAATAAGAAAGGAAGTTTAGCAAATCACTTGTCGTTTTCGCTTCGGGAAAACGCATGAGGTAGATTTGGAGACCGCGGAGGAGCATTCTGCGGGATGGAGTGGGAAGACGATGGCACTTGACAACTCAATGCCTATTCTGGTGGTCGATGATTATCAGACGATGGTTCGGATTATCCGCAATCTGCTCAAGCAGCTCGGCTTTGAGGATGTGGATGAAGCGGCCGACGGTTCTGCCGCCCTCTCGAAGCTGAAACAGAAGCGCTATGGCCTTGTGATTTCCGACTGGAACATGGCACCAATGACGGGCTACGAGCTTTTGCGGAGTGTCCGCAGTGATGAGGGTCTGCGCAATCTGCCTTTCATCATGGTGACAGCAGAATCGAAAACGGAAAACGTCATTGCCGCCAAAAAGGCAGGCGTGAACAACTATATCGTCAAGCCGTTCAATGCACAGACGCTGAAAAGCAAGATCGAAGCAGTCTGCGGCATCTGATCCGCTCTTTCGGTCGAC
>JANNRX010000256.1:0-3181 GCA_031401875.1 Hyphomicrobiales bacterium
GCGGAGGCGGTCGGCGGCAGGGTTAAAGTCAACTGTCGGCTTTGTGTTGGCAGGCAGCATTTTCTCAAGCTTCACTTTCAAGGTGGCCTGTCCGGTGCCGATGTCAACGGTGTAAACTGTGCCATCGACCGTCACGGCGTAGAGCTGGCCATCGGATGGGCGCATGTCGATGCCAACAACGCGGCCATTGACGCCTTTGATGCTGACCTTCTTGCCCGTCTTCAGTGTCTTGCTGTCGAATGTTGTCAATGTCTTGTCGCCAGAAAGGCCGACAATCATCTCGGCCTTCGCAGCACCTGCAAAAGCAACGCTGCCGAAAAGGGCTGCGCAAAGAAGTTTTCCAGTATTTGTCATAGCGATCTCCGTTTTCCCGAGAGTTGAGCGGGGCCTGCCGCCCTCGCATTGTGGTTACCCAATGCTTGCACCATTGGATGCAACAGGGGAAAAATTCATTGTTTCGTGCATCTATTGCCTGAATCTACGTGTATTTGCAGCATAAGGCGACGTTGAATGAGGAATGGAACAGATTGCTATGGTGGCCGGAATGCTCACTGACGCAGAGGTGACTGACATCGTCCTGCGTTGTGCGGATGGAGATCGAACCGCCTTGAAACGGCTTTTCGACACCGAAACGCCGCGGATGATTGGCGTTGCAGAGCGTATCCTGCGGCGCAGGGCGCTGGCTGAAGAAGCGACGCAGGACGCGTTTGTTCAGCTCTGGCGCAAGGCATCCAGCTTTGACGCAAAGCTCGGTTCAGGCCGAACCTGGCTTTACACCATCCTGCGCAACCGTGCGCTGAACATTCTGCGCAATGAAAGCCGGACTGAACTTTCCAATGACGACAGCACTTTCGATGCTGTTTCTGACGAGGATGATCCAGAGGTTGTTGTTATGAAACTGGGCGAAGCGAGCCGCCTCAGGGCCTGTCTTGAAAAACTGGAACCTGCGAGAAGGCAAGCCATTGTGCTGGCCTATGCAAAAGGCCTCAGTCACGGTGAAATCGCCAGCAAACTCGATATTCCACTGGGAACAATCAAGTCATGGATCCGAAGAAGCATGACAACGCTGAGGGAGTGCATGGCATGACTGGCGCACAGAAATACAAAGATGACCTCGCTGTCGATTTTGTCCTCGGCCTGGCTGACGGCGCCGAAAAGATCAGGGCTGAACGCTGGTTCGAAACAGATGAAGTTTTCGCCACGATCGTGTATACATGCCGGGAGAAAATGACCGAAATTGATCGTACAGCACCAGAGCAGAAACACACCAGCCTGACCTGGGAGGGGCTTGAGAAAGCTCTTGATCCAAGATCGGCTATTCCTGCTGTGCAGGCCCAGGTCAGGCATGAGGGCTGGTTCTCCGGCCTTTGGGAGAGCCTTGGATTCTGGCGGCCTGCGGCTATGGCAACAGGCTTTGCCACGATCCTGCTTGCCGTGGGCCTTGTGGGCCAGATGCTGCAACCGGCAGCGCAACCGGTATATGTCGCTGTTCTGCAAACCGGCGAAGGCCGCTCCGCCGCCGTGGTCAATGCCTATGCCGATGGAACGGTGACACTGGTTCCGCTCGAAAGCATTGGCGTGCCGGAAGGCCGGATTCTTGAGGTTTGGACCTTGCAGACACGCGAGCAGGGGCCCGTCTCCATCGGCCGCATGGACCGCGCAAGAACGCTGAAGCTTGATCTAAAAAGCTTGAATCGCCCCGATGCAGGCCATCTCTTCGAAATCACGGTGGAACCAACCGGTGGATCACCAACAGGCAAACCGACTGGTCCTATCCTGATGAAGGGACTGACCTCGACTGCGCTGTAAGTTGATCAATCCGCGCCGTGGAGATAATGCCAGGTGCCGTCCGGGCCGATGCCGATGCGCCAGCCCGGATAGCGCGCTTTTTCCTGCCATTCGCGCAACGTATAGGCGCTCATGACCCTAGACGCATCAACCTCCTGCTCAGGCGTCAGCAGGCGCGGATCGAGCACTGAAAAATAAGGCCAGACATACATCTCCCGGGCAGAACCGGCATTGATACGGGCATGGCCGACAGCCAGAATATTGATCAGCTGACCCATGGTTTCACGGCCCTCACCATCGCCAGAGCGTTCGCGGAAAAGCTTCATGAGCGCATCCGCCATCGCAGGGCCTTTGTTTCCCCGCGATGAATTGCGGGTGAAACTTGGTGGCACCTCATTGGTTTCGATCGGCTTTCTCAACTGCTGGCTATCGCCGGAGCGCAAGGCATCGAGGATCAACGAACGCATACGGCGAACATTGGCAGGAAGAGCCTCGACCTCTTTAGAGATCTCCGGTGGCTTTGGCCCGCTTGAACCCGCACGCTGCTGCGCATATGCGGTCCCACACATCAGTGTGAGAGAAAAGACTGCAAGAGACAATTTTTTCAAAATCATGTGCCTATCGAGCGCCCAAAAAGGGCGAGGTCAAGGCCAATTGTTGTGTTTCAGCCGTGATGATGGGCTGTAAATTCTCCATTGCGGATGCGCTCGGGCAATCGCTGGGCGAATGTGGCTACGGCATCTTCTCCATAAGCCGAGACAAATTCCTTGAAGCCGACAAAAATTGCAGCCTGGGCCATGCAATCAGGATCGATGCCGTCCTGTTCGCTTTCGGAAAAAACATCCAGCAACAAACTGAGGGCTGCTTTTTTCTGTTCAGCCGCGCTCTTTGTGGCCTCAACAGTCTCGCTGGCATAGTGCAACATGGTCATTGTCGGCCCGGTGTTTCTGGAGCGGGCGCACCGCCCGATCTCTTGCCAGCATACTAATGCGGGAGCGCCGTGCACGCGACCCAAGTCTTGCGGAAAGGTTAACAACAGGCGTTGTATTCGACCCAGATTTAACCGCTGTAGCGCGTTGCCAGGTCACGGGTAATCTTTTGGCCCTGCTCCAGCAGGCGATCGATCACCAGTCTGGAGCGCTCTGAACAGACCCGATGCGCGGGCTGATGTCCGATGTACCCGCGATTGTAAGCGCCAGCGAGACGCTCCTTGCGTTGCGACGTCGTCCCTTCCGCATCAAGGAGCTGAGTCATGCGCTGCTGCCAGCTCTCACTTCCGCTCTGCACGCAGAGCGTCGTCAGATAGCTCAAGGTTCCAAGAACCTCCGCAAGCCGCAGCATATCAGGCTCATAAGCCGAAGGCGGTTCCGGAGCAGGTTCCGTCTGAGGAGTC
>JANNRX010000257.1:0-6661 GCA_031401875.1 Hyphomicrobiales bacterium
CACAATCCGATGGAGCCCCATGCCACGACAGTGATCTGGCACGGCGATGAGACCATCACTATCCACGACAAGACCCAGGGCGTACTCAACAGTCAGGCCTATGTGACAAGTGTGTTTGGTTTGTCAAAGAAAGCTGTACGGGTCATTTCGCCATTTGTCGGCGGCGGATTTGGTTCAGGCTTGCGACCGCAATATCAACTCTTTCTGGCGGTGATGGCGAGTTTGGAACTGAAACAATCCGTGCGTGTGGAGTTAACCCGAGAGCAGATGTTTAGCCACGTTCACCGGGCTCAAACAATAAACATGCTCTCTCTCGGTGCTGACAAGGACGGTCGGCTTAAGTCGGCGCAACACCATGCGGTGGCTGCAACCTCCCAGTTCGAAGATCATCAAGAGGTGGTCGTGAACTGGTCCGGACTGCTATACAAAGTAGATAACGCATCCTTCCAGCAGGATCTCGCGAAGCTCGACATCTATTCACCCGGCGACATGCGGGCACCTGGTGCACCATTGGGTATGTTTGCGCTCGAAAGTGCGATGGACGAACTGGCCATCGCTGCAAATCTCGACCCCCTGGAATTGCGGCTGCGGAACTACGCAAATGAGGATCAAAACTCGGGCAAGATGCTGACGTCAAAGGAACTGCGAGCCTGCTACATGCAGGGTGCAGAGCGCTTCGGTTGGAGCAAACGGAGTCCAGCGCCCGGATCTATGCGCGAAGGGCGTGAGTTGATTGGCTGGGGCATGGCCAGCGGAATCTGGGAAGCTTATCTGTTCAAGACGTCAGCGCGTGTAAAGCTGACAGGCAACGGCAAGCTCGAGATTGCATGTGCAACGTCCGACATTGGAACGGGAACCTATACCATCCTTGCCCAGATCGGCGCCGATGAGCTTGGGCTTAGTATGGAGGCTGTGACCGTAAAACTTGGCGATTCATCACTTCCTGCCGCTCCCGTGCAAGGCGGTTCCTGGACAGCTGCGTCTGCCGGTAGTGCAGTGATGGCCGCATGCGAGAAATTGCGCGGTGAGTTGTTGAATGTGGCACGCAAAATGCCGGATAGCCCATTGGCAAAGGCAAAGCTGGACGATGTCTTGTTTGTTAGGGGCAAGATTGCCCTGAAAGCCAATCCGTCAAATGCCATATCCCTGTCCGACATACTGGCATCGACCGGTGAGCTATCGTTAGAAGCAGAAGAAACTGTCAAACCCAGCCTGCTCAAGTATCTGCGCTATTCTTCGTTCGCACATTCGGCAGTGTTTGCAGAGGTACGAATTGACGAAGACCTGGGCACCATCCGTGTCGCACGCATTGTCAGTGCGGTAGCAGCCGGCCGAATTCTAAATCCAAAGACTGCGCGCAGTCAGATCATCGGCGGCGTCGTATGGGGTGTGGGCATGGCTCTCCATGAGGAGGCCATGATCGACCACAACCTTGGCCGCATCATGAACCGCAGTCTGGCCGAATATCATGTGCCAGTGAACGCGGACATCCAAGATATCGACGTAATTTTTGTCGATGAAGTTGACACCAAAGTCAGCCCAATTGGTGTGAAGGGCCTGGGAGAAATAGGCATCGTCGGAACTGCCGCTGCCATCGCCAATGCGATCCATCACGCAACGGGCAAACGCATCCGCTCGCTGCCGATTACTATTGATAAGCTCCTTGTATAACCGCCGGATAGGAATTGCAGATTCGACACGGGGTTGCACTTGTCGTGGTCGCGCAAGGGGATGGGTTCGCGATCACTTGAGCCAAAATCGTAATTCGCCGGAACTTTCCCATAGCGCTCGCGTTAAACCCATGAGTATCCCGATCATGAGGGTCGGCCCAAGGAGGATGCCATGAACGGAATTGTTTATCTCGTTGGAGTTGTCGTGATCGTTCTTGCGATCCTTTCGTTTCTCGGCTTGCGCTGAGGACCGGACAATGAACCCGATCACAGCAACATCCACTGATTCTGCCGTCCATCATGACCGTCCTTACGTCGACTGGGGATCAATTCTCGCAGGCACCGTGATTGCTACTTCGATCACTGTCGTTTTGTCAGGGTTTGGCTCAGCCATTGGCTTGTCCATGACGTCGTCCTTTGAAGGCAAGGGCTTTTCAGGCGTGGCCATTGCAGTCGCAATCGGTCTTTGGGTCGTTTGGGTAGCAGTCTCCAGCTTGATCGCCGGGTCTTACCTTGCTGGCCGGATGCGACGCCGTGCGGGCGATGCGACACCAGAAGAAGTCAGCGTTCGTGACGGGGTTCACGGCCTTGTGGTGTGGGCACTCTCCGCATTGATCGGGGTCGTCATCGCCTCAATGACTGTTGCTGGCGTAGCAAAGACAGGTGCTGAAATTGCGCGTACAAGCGTGACCGCTGTTGCTGGCAATGCTTCGGAATATGCCATCGATACCATCACCCGCACCAATTCGCAGGCTGCACCAGTCGATGACGCTACACGTCAGCAGATCGGCCGTGTGCTGATGCGTGCAGCCGTTGATGGCCAGTTGAGCACGGAGGATCGCGCTTACCTGACACGCACAGTTGCGGCCCGCGCAGGCGTCGAACCTGCAGAGGTGGAGCGACGCATTGATGCTTTTTCTGCGCAGGCAAAGGCGGCGCTCGAAAAAACGCGTGCCGCTGCTGAAACCGCCCGACGCCTCGGCATCCTGATCGCATTTCTTACGGCAGCTTCCCTCGCTGTAGCTGCTGCTGCCGCATGGTGGGGCGCAAGCCTCGGCGGCAGGCACCGGGACGAGAATATCGATTTTTCACAATTGATCCGTTGGTAAGGAGCGCCATGATGTGACGCGGAATTCTGCTCTGGATGCTTGGCATCCCAATACCGATTATCATTCTCCTCGCGCTGTTTCGCTAGCAAGAACTCAGTCGGTAGTGTTGCAGTCAATGCCAACACGAACATGACCGGTCCTGTGACCAAGAATTTGCAGGAGGTTTACATGAGCCATGCCGATCCTATCGGCATGGCATGCCTTCAAACAGCGGCAATTGATGCGCGCAACGGCTGCAAGTAAGGCGATACGGATGCAAGAGGCAAAAACCTTACAGCATTATATCAGGAGATGATTCAGCTCCATACTCGCCACTCAGCGCGCAATAGTGCTCATGGGGTTAAACAAAGTGGTTGAAATGGTGGCGACGGTCCCGAGTTGCCACGATTTCACTGAGCGCTCGACAAGCCACGCGCATTTGTTTGCATCGCTGCAATCTGATTATCGATATGCGTATTTGTCAACAGCGCTTAGCGCTGCCGTCGCCAGGGCACAGCGGGAACATCTGCGTGCACAGGGCGTTTAACTCACAATACATATCACTTCAAATTAGCTTTGAATCGAGAACAACTATGGCAACAACCGCCCCCCGTGTTCTGATCGTTGAAGACAACGCGCTCATTGCCAATGACTTGGCTGATGAGCTTGAAAGCCGTGGAATTCTGCAAATTCAGATGGCAGGATCGCTCAAGGAGGCGCTTTGCGCAATCTCTGTCGATTTGCCACATATTGCTGTCATCGACCTCACACTTCGCGATGGTGCGACCGGTTCTCAACTTGCCCGCGCGCTGGCAAGAAGTGGTGTCAAGATTTGCATTGTATCGGGGCAAGTTGCCTTGTCGCCTGAGTTGATGGTCATTCCGCACACTTTCATCAGCAAGCCGACACCCTCATCGATAATCGCGACAATTGTTGAGGAACAGGCGAACGCGATGATCATCAGTTCCAATATTCATTGACATCTGCGTTTTCAATTTGCGAGTTGAACGAATACCAAGCTTACCATCGCACTGGCGACATCCTTGCAAATCCGACATCATGCGGCGAGATAATTTACCTTAAATTCTGATGGAACCAAATCGCTGCGCCAACGTTTTCACCTGGTTGGATTGGGTGTGTCCGCTTAGATTGTTTTGAGATGAACGACCTGGAAATCGCGAACGAGCAATGTTTTCAACCGGATACGGCGAAATGGGAGTGCACGACGAATTCTCGACGACGTTGACCATCCGGAAGCCGTTCAATGATATTGATAGGCTTAAAAACGTGGCGACTCTGCTGGCCGGTACGCTCGCAGAGACGAAAGTTACCATATAGAAATTGGCCTTAGTAGCTTGATAAACGGCATCGCTAGCTAAATTCTAACGACGCCGACGTCCAGCATCACAGCATTGCGCTGCGTGCGCCCATGACCAGTGGAGCGAGCAGCATGAATGCGGCCAAGAACAGAGCAATCACATCAAGTGACCAAAGTTGCCTTTCCGTCTGCTTTTGATCGCCGCGTAACAAACGTGCATCTGGTGGGCAGAGTTCCCGCCATTCCTTCTTTAATGCGTTTGAAAGTTTCAAGGACAACCGCCCAGGCGTTGGCGTGTTGAAGCAAAGCCACACAATGATGCGTTTTGGAACAATCATTGAACCGTCGCGTTTCAAATGTTCGGTGGTTGCATCGATCGCCCTTCCGATGATGCTTTTGCAATTTAATCAGAGGTCACGCTGTCATGGAAAATACACAACGCGCCTGGGATATGATGAGCAGCGTCTCGACTTGCATGGTTGTGAGCGAACGTGATGGACAAATGCACAGCCGTCCATTGTCCAGCATTGTCGAGCAAGATGAGGAAACGGTTTATTTCATCTCGATCGCGAAGTCGCCCCAGATTGGCCATATCAAAGCAGGGTCGTCGCTTATGCTTAATTTCTCAAACGGCTCAAACCAGTTTCTCGCAGCGCATTCTGTCGCCGAAATCTCCGACGACAGGGCCCTGATAAAGCGGCTATGGAACCCTGGCGCCCAGGCATTCTGGCCGGAAGGTCCAGAGACTGCAAATGTCACCGTCATCATCGCAAAGCCCACACACGCAGAATATTGGGATGGGCCATCGCAGCTTGTAAGCGCTGCCAAAATGGCATTCGCGCTAGCCACCGGAACAACGCCAAACCTTGGTGACAATCAGACGGTGGTGTTGAAGTCGTAGTTTTGACGGTGTTTCGCGACTGATATGGCAAACGACATGGATGCCGAACAGGCGCCCTGGCTCTTCTAGAAATGAACCTATGATGGATATAATCACGACCATTGACCTCGCTTCAATATTCGTACCGTCAACTTCTCTGGCTGAGGCAGTGTTGCGCGGAACGCTGTGTTACCTGTTCCTCTTCTGCGTTATCCGCTTTCTTCTGAAACGTCAGACTGGGGCGGTGAATATTGCAGATCTTCTTATGATTGTTCTTCTGGCATCAGCGGTGCAGAATGCTCTTATCGGGGAACAAAAGTCCCTGCCCGAGGGAGCAGTAGTTATTCTGACCATCGTTTTCTGGAATCAGGCCATTAATTGGCTTGGCTTTCATTTCTCGGCAATTCGTCGATTTTCCCGCCCTCGTGCGGTGCAGGTCATTGCTGACGGCAAGGTCGATAAGGACCGGTTGCGACGTGAACTTATCACGACTGAAGAACTGACTGCCCAACTACGGTTGCATGGTGTCAGCCGGATTGACGAAGTCAGCCAGGCATGGGTCGAGGGAGACGGAAAATTCAGTGTGATCTTGAAGGAGCCCGATAAGACGGCAGGCGAAGATAATGACGACGCCAGCCGTGCAATTGGTTGATTGATCTACCTGATCCCTCAGTCGCGCGGCAAAGTGCCCGTTTCAGGATCCTGTGCTACTATCATCGTTACTCGCTTCTAGAGCATGTCGTCAGTCAAGCCCAAATGTCGGCTGCGACGACGTGTAACTCTCTGGCACGCAGCCGCTTCAACGGCTCAACTGGTGAGGCGATAAGCGTCTGCTCTATGGCAAGTGAAGCGCACGGCGAACCTAATATCGAAAGTCCGCTCTGGGCGCATAGCTAACCTTCGCGGCACTGCACCATCGGACCTTCGCGTTTCAGAAAAAAAAGCCATTTCTGCCTTTCAAGCTTGTTGGCTAGGTGTGGTAGGCCAGCCTGGAATGATCATCAATCGCAACATGCACATAATCATAGCCCAGATGCCGTGAACGTTTACGCCTGATGGCCGGTAATGCGATGGCCGATTTGTACAAAACGGCCCAGTTTCTTGATGTCGATGTGGATCAAGTCACCGGGGACGCTGTCGTTCATAGCGCCTGACAGGTTCGGGTGGATTCAGGCGGTCACGTCGATTGATCCCCATCGCTTGAGGACATTGGCGACCGTTGAGCGTGCCATCGACAGCGCTCCGGCAATATCCAGCGCAGTCAAGCGGAGGAAATGGTTTGAAATGATCGCGACATCATGCAGACATGAAGTCAGCCGCGCTGATAGAGCTACACAGAACAGGACAAAATATTACTTATGCCGTTTGGAGAAGTCAGCATTGTGGAAAAAGACACGCTTCCTAACGAAGCTCACATCCTTATCGTTGATGATGACGGCCAGATCCGTCGGCTTGCCGCAAAATTCCTCAGGTCGAACGGAATTCGCGTGTCGCAGGCGCGTGATGGGGTTGAGATGCACGAGATGCTGCGCTCCGCATCCATCGATCTCATCGTGCTGGATATCATGCTGCCAGGCCGCAACGGGCTGGAACTGTGTCGCGATCTGAGGACCACCAGTGGCGTTCCTGTCATCATGCTCACGGCAAAGGGCGATGAAACCGACCGGATCGTCGGGCTAGAAGTGGGAGCCGATGATTACATCGC
>JANNRX010000258.1:0-2924 GCA_031401875.1 Hyphomicrobiales bacterium
AGCGCTGGCTGGCTCTGGGCGGCGTTCCAATCGGTGATGCTTTTCAGTTGCAATCTGCCTCGGGTATCCTCTTTGAACTTGGCTATGCCTGACACTCTGGATTGCGGTCGTGCGTTTCTCGAGGCTCCGCTTCGCTCCGCACCTCGAAATGAGGGGATCAGTGATGGCAACTCGAAAGCACCCTCATTTCGAGGTGCGAGCGAAGTGGAGCCTCGAGAAACGCACAACCGCAATCCAGAGTGTCAGGCATAGCCAAGTTCAAAGAGGATACCCGAGGCAGATTGTAACTGAAAAGCATCACCGATTGGAACGCCGCCCAGAGCCAGCCAGCGCTCGCTCATCGCCCGATGTTCCACCGCTGTGGTCGCGGCCAGGGTAACGCGTGACAAGCCCGCATATCCTGCGTCACGTCGGGCAATCGTGCCCTTCCGCCACGTATTGACGGCGATATGGTGATGATATCCACCGGAGGCATAAAAATCGGCTTGCGGATACGCGCACATCTTTTCGAACCCCAAGGCGCCTGTCAGCAGCGTTCCGGCTTGTGCCAGATCCGGCACGCACAGATGCACATGGCCAATCCGTGTGCCGGACGACATGCTGAATGGATCTGAATATTCAGCACCTGCACTCGCAGCCAGAACAGCATCTACATCCATCCGCAATGTTGCCATGCGGGGTTTGCCGCCATCAAACTGCCATTCGGCACGGGGGCGGTCGGTGTAGATTTCTATGCCGTTTCCTTCGGGATCAGAGAGATAGGCAGCCTCACTGACGAGATGATCTGACAGCCCTTCCAGAGGCACACCGGTCGCTCTGGCATGCCTCAGCCAAAGACCGAGATCTTTGCGGGTTGGTAGCAGAAAGGCCGTATGGAACAGGCCAGGCATCGCTTCTGGCTGCGGTTTTGCCGCATGATCCTCTGTCAGGAACAGCAGGGCAATAGCGTCCTTCCCAAGGACAGCGCTACCGCCCGATGATGCGATCACATCCAGACCGATACAATCCCGATAAAACGATGCGACACGATCCAGATCGCGCACTACCAGTGATACGGACTGAATATGCGCCGGGGTCAAATGCGACTGGAGCAACGGTGCAGTTGCAAAATCTGTTTGAGTGCGAACAATCATGGAGATGCTCCTTCAGGATACTTCAACATGTGCGTCTCCTTGAGTGCAAATTCAATGCCGTAAATTGCCCGTTTTATTTTGCAAGAATGCAAGTTCTAACAGCCATAAACATGCCGAGACGCCATGTCACACTCGACGAAGTCACGGCAATCTTGTTGAATATGCGGCATTATCACTTGAAGAGAAACAATGGCGGAAGCAAAACTGACGATCCGCATTGTCCCGTCACTGGCCGATATTCCGGCTATGGCATGGGACGCTTGTGCCAGGGGAGAGACGGATCGCGCCCCCAATCCTTTCATCTGTCATGCCTTCCTGATGGCACTCGAAGTGTCCGGTTGCACGGGAGCACGCACTGGCTGGAATCCGGCCCATCTACTGGTCGAGGACGCGGAAGAAACATTACTGGCGGCGGCGCCCTGCTATCTCAAGACGCATAGCCAGGGCGAATATGTCTTTGATCATGGCTGGGCAGATGCTTTTGAACGGGCGGGAGGCCAGTATTACCCCAAGCTTCAGGTCTCGGCCCCGTTCTCGCCTGTCACGGGCCCCCGCTTGCTGGTCAGGCAGGGACCACAGGCCTCAGTGGCGTCTGATACTCTGGTGAAAGGCCTGCAAACATTGCGGGATCGCGTGGGCGCTTCCTCGATTCATGTCACATTCCTGACGGAGACAGAATGGACCCTTCTGGGCAGCAAAGGCTTTTTGCAGCGCACAGACCAGCAGTTTCACTGGCAAAACGCTGGCTATGCTGATTTCGATGCGTTTCTGGAAACACTTGCCTCACGCAAACGCAAAGCGATTCGCAAAGAGCGCAGGACGGCGCTTGAGAATGGCATCACGATTGAACGCGTCACTGGAGCAGAACTTACGGAAAAACACTGGGATGATTTCTATGCGTTCTACCTCGATACCGGCAGCCGCAAATGGGGACGGCCCTATCTGACCCGGCGATTTTTCTCTGAAATCGGCCGAACCATGGCGGATCAGACCCTTCTGATCCTGGCAAAGCGTGAGGGACGCGCGATTGCGGGGGCGATCAATTTCATGGGCCATGACGCGCTCTACGGCCGCAACTGGGGCTGTATCGAAGATCATCCATGCCTGCACTTTGAAGTTTGTTATTATCAGGCCATTGAATTTGCAATTGAAAATGGCATTGCAAGAGTTGAAGCCGGGGCCCAGGGCGAGCACAAACTGGCGCGGGGCTATCTGCCCTCCACCACCTATTCAGCCCATGATATTGCCGATCCACGCCTCAGACGCGCCGTGGCAGATTATCTGGAGCAAGAGCGCGAGCGGGTCATGGCTATGCAGCAGGTCCTGCTGGCGGAAGGACCCTATCGGCAAGCTGGCAATGAATAATGCATTGCATGCCGCCATTCTTGGCCTAACATTACAAAACAGACATTCATCTGACCTTCATCGGAAGTGGGACAATCTCTTAACGGCGACAGCGTCAACCAGAAGCGGGAGATCATCATGGATCGTAGAGCATTTGTCAGAGGGTTGTTTGGAGTAGCTGCGGCGGCGAGCGTTGTAACAATCCTGATACCTGCAACAGCCGAGGCCGGACCATTGCCGGTAGCAAAACCGGAAGAGCCCAAGAATGGCTCAGAGAATGAGGCCGAGCGCACCCAGAGCGATTACCGTCCGGATGTCGATGGTCTCCCCTCAACCGATAACGTGCAATATTACTATCGGCGACGGCGCGTGTTTCGTCGCAGACGCTTCTATGGCCGTCCGGTTTATCGTCGCCGTAGTTTCTATCGCCCACGGCGCGTGTTTTAT
>JANNRX010000259.1:0-9720 GCA_031401875.1 Hyphomicrobiales bacterium
GAACTGCTCAACCCGCATGGCACCGCCGTTCTGATGCCAGTTCTCAAGGGACTGGCGCCAGTTGCGACGGTCGATGCTTGAAAGACTCAGCAGGCGCGCATTCAGCTCAAGGTCAACCGGCGCGGTGTCGCCAGCCAGCGCATCAAGTGCTGGAACGACGGCTTTCACAAGTCCTAACGCAATGTCGTAGCTGCCTGCCTGCCCGCTATCTTCGGGTGAGCGGACATGCAGATCCAGCTTTTCGGCATTGGTTCTGAACTGCGTTTCGCCATTCACCTCAAGCGTGCTTGCCGGAGATTCAATCTCCAGAGAGACACGCTCCAGCCGATTGGCATGCCCGCGAAAACTGGCGCGCGCCGATTTCCATGTCGTTGTGCTCTTGCCAAAGCCTTCCTCGGAAACCACGAGTGGTCCCTCGAATTCGCCGATGATATGGGCCAGATCAAATGCGCCAGCCGTTGTTGCCACGATTGTGAGCGCCCCCAGCGATCCGCGGATGATATCGCGCGAGCGAGGATCGGTGCGGAATGTCGGTTCCTTGCACCGTATTTCTATGCGGAACGGATAACCGGAAATGGATTGATCTGGACAGCTCCATTGCCGGCCGATGCCGGCCTCCCGGGCGAAGAAATTATCCAGTTCCTGCCCAACGCGCTGCCGACCGAAAAGCCATAATCCGGACCACCCCAGCGCAAGGATCAGAAGTCCCGCAATCGGCAGATAGAGACCAAGCCTGCTCTTCTTCACGGTACTCTCCATCGTCATTCATCAAATCCCTGCATTGCCAGTTTTGTCGGCGGCTGCTACCCGAGCATATCGTTCTCATTGCATGTCATCATGGATCACGTCGAGATCAAGGCAAAACGTCTCCCCGCACACGCAGATTCCGGTGATCTTTGGGTCTTCGGTTACGGATCGCTGATGTGGAACCCCGGTTTTCCGTTCGCGGAACACCAGCCAGCGGTGGCGCATGGCGTGCACCGGCGTCTCTGCGTCTATTCCCACCGCTACCGTGGCACGCCGGAGAAGCCCGGCCTGGTAGTTGGGCTTCTTACGGGAGGCTGTTGCCATGGCCTTTGCTTCCGCGTCAGGACAGAAGATTGCTCGGCAACACTCGAATATCTGACCGAGCGCGAACAGATCAGCAAGGTTTACCACGAGATGTTCAGACCCGTCCGGCTTCGCGACGGCCGCGTTGTGCGGGCCCTGTGCTATGTCGTGGACCAGAGACACAAGCAATTTGCCGGAAGATTGTCTCTCGAACAGCAGTTCCATCTGGTCAAGGACAGTCATGGTGAGATCGGGCCTAACCGTGACTATGTTCGCAACACGGCCCAGTCACTCCGGGATATTGGCGTTGAAGATCGTACGCTGCGCTGGCTCGCGGAGAGGCTGAGCAGCAAAGCCTGAACGCCGTGCATGTTGCGCGCCATGGCTTCCATAATGGCCGCGTTTTAAGGCCAGCGCACCCTCGGTGGCAGCGATGACAGGATCGATTCCACATTGCCGCCGGTCTTCAGGCCGAACATCGTACCCCTGTCATGCAACAGGTTGAACTCGACGTATCTGCCCCGGCGCGTCTCCTGCTCGATGATGTCATCGGCTGACCAGGCGATGGCCATGTTGCGTTTCAAGATGGGCGCATAGGCCTTGAGAAAGGCCTGGCCAACCTCTTTGGTGAAGGCGAGGTCCGCATTAAAATCACCGCTGTCGAGAGCATCATAAAAGATGCCGCCGATGCCGCGCGGTTCCTTGCGGTGCGGCAGGTAGAAATAGGTTTCGCACCATTCCTTGAATTTTTGATAGGGTGCAATGGCCTGATGGGCGTCGCAGGCCTCCCGCATGCAGGCATGGAAATGCTGGCTATCCGCATCGTCCTGATTGCGCCTGCGCATCAGCACCGGCGTCAGGTCCGCGCCGCCTCCGAACCACTGGCGCGAGGTCACGACATAGCGCGTGTTCATATGCACCGTTGGTGCATTCGGGTTCCAGGGATGGGCGATGAGCGACACTCCCGATGCGAAGAAATTCGGATTGGTGTCTGCACCGGGAATCTGTTTGGCAAATTCAGGCGAGAACACGCCATAGACTGTGGAGGTGTGCACACCCACTTTTTCAAACACCCTGCCATGCATCATGGACATTACGCCACCGCCGCCGTCATTGCCCTCATGGTCCTTGCGTGACCACGGCTTGCGGCTGAAGCGACCGGGCTGCTCCTGCGGTGTTCCGGGGAGATACGGCCCTGCCGCTTCAGCCTCGATGGCTTCGAAGGCGGTGCAAATCTGATCGCGCAAGCTTTCAAACCAGGCGCGGGCTTCGGTTTTGCGCTGGTCAAGGATGGCTTCAGGCGGAAGGGGGCGGGGGGGCGTATCGGGATTATTCGTCATATTCTGCATCGCGTAATCTTAAGCTGTCCTGATTGGTGCCGTCCATAGGGTGGCGATTTACCGCGTTCTATTGAATCCGCTCAAGTGGGAAATTCCCCAAGTTGCCGCAACGCCTCGCCCACAACAATGGCGGCGGATATGGCCACATTGAGCGAGCGCAACGCGCTGTGCATCGGGATGATAATGCGGGCATCCGCCGCGTCATGCACCGCCTGCGGAACGCCTGCGCTTTCACGGCCCACCATTATGGTATCACCAGACTGAAACCGGAATGCAGTATGCGGCTCGGCTGCTTTTGTGGTCAGAAGGATAAGTCTGCGGCCTTGCTCTTTTCTGTCAGCATCGAAAACAGACCAGGAAAGATGACGGCAGATATCGACATGATCGAGATAATCCATGCCGGAGCGGCGAAAATGCCGGTCGGAAACCGGAAAGCCTGCGGGCTCGATGATATCCACGCCCACGCCCAAACAGGCCGCCATGCGCAGCATTGTTCCTGCGTTCTGAGGGATATCGGGCTGGTAAAGCGCCAGCCGGAGTGCGGGCATCGTCACGGGCGCTCCCTTACGGCGCGATCTGGTCGAGGCCTGCAATGGCGCGGGCAAAATCCTGAGCGGCGAAGGGTTCAAGATCATCAATGCCTTCGCCAACGCCGATGAAATGCACGGGCATGCGGAATTTCTCCGCAATGGCAACAAGAATGCCACCACGCGCCGTACCATCCAGCTTAGTCATGACAAGGCCGGTGACACCTGCGGTCTTGCCGAAAATTTCCACCTGGCTGAGGGCATTCTGGCCTACCGTCGCATCGAGCACGAGCAACACACCATGCGGGGCTGTTTCGTCTATTTTCTTCAGGACGCGCACAACCTTCTCCAGCTCTGCCATCAGTTCGGTGCGGTTTTGCAGGCGTCCAGCGGTATCGATCAGCAGGACATCGACGTTTTGCTCGCGCGCTGCTTTATACGCATCGAAGGCGAGACCGGCCGCGTCTGACCCTTGTTCACGGCTGATCACGGGTGCCCCGGTGCGTTCGCCCCAGATCCTGAGTTGCTCGATGGCTGCGGCGCGGAATGTATCGCCAGCCGCCAGCATCACAGACTTTCCCTCGGCCCTGAATTTTGACGCGAGCTTGCCGATGGTTGTTGTCTTGCCCGAACCATTGACGCCAACCATCAACAGCACGAAAGGTTTCCTCGTGGCATCCAGCACCAGAGGTATGGCAACCGGCGCAAGCACCTTGGCGACTTCTTCGGCCAGGATCGCTTTTACTTCCTCCGGCTCGATTTCCTTGTCATAGCGGCCCTTGCCGACAGCGGCTGCGATGCGGGCCGCGACATCAAGGCCAAGATCGGCCTGGATAAGAATATCCTCCAGATCTTCCAGCGTGGCAGCATCAAGCTTGCGTTTGGTGAAGAGGCTGGTGATGCCTTCGGACATGCCACCAGCGGTGCGCGAAAGCCCGCTTTTCAGCTTTTGCCACCAGGTAGATTTTGGTGCTGGCACGGAAAGGGGGATAGTGGTCGCAGATGCTGCAATTGTAGCAGCCTCTATCGCAGCGGCTGCGACTTCGGCTTTGGCCTTTTCTGCGGCCAGCTTTTCTTCAGCTTTCTTTTCCTGAGCAAGCTTTTCTTGTTCTGCCTTCTGAGCAAGCAAGCGCTCGGATTCGGCCGCGATGGCGGCATGTTCCAGCGCACGCTGCTCATGTTCTGCTGCGGCTTGCGCGAGGCGCTGGATTTCGCTTTCAGCGGCTTGGTGTCTGGCCGATTCAATCTCGGCGGCAATCCGTGCCGTGTTTTCATCCATCAGCGGCGGCGTATCGATTTCTTGCGCCAGTAAGGAGTCCATTGCAGGCTCTGCTTGCGGCGCTGCTTCCTTCGCCCCAAAGCCGAAAAGCTTTTTGAAAAAGCCGGGTTTCTTGTCGTCTGCCATTGCTGTTCCTAGGCCGCCAGTACGCGCACGCGTTGGCCATGATGTCTCGCCATTGTCTTGGCGATGATCGCACCCGGCTGCAAGCCTGATCGTGAGAAGTCTTCTGGTGACAGGTTCGTTCGTTGTGTGTTGATCGAGAGGCCCGAGAGGTGGCGCAAGCCCTTTCCACCGCTCATCAAGCCCGTTCCCCCTCTCATGCAGCATCTGCAAAAAGAGAGTCATCAAGCCGCGTCCTGAATTCAAGCGCGACAGGGCCCGTCATGATGACATGGTTATCATCCCGCCAGTTGATCACCAGGTCACCGCCAGGCAAGGTCACGCGGACCTTTCGATCCGTCAGGCCACGGCGATTGGCAGCGACTGCGGCGGCGCAAGCTCCCGAGCCGCAAGCCTGCGTCAGGCCTGCGCCGCGCTCCCAGACCTTGAGCGTGAGGGACGAGCGCGATGTGACCGCAGCCAGTGAGATATTGGCTTTCTCAGGAAACATCGCATGCCTCTCCAGCAGCGGACCGGTGCGTGCAAGATCATGCGCCTCGACATCACTGACAAAGAAAACCGCATGGGGATTGCCCATGCTGATTCCTGCAAAATCCGATGGCAATTCTGCGTTGAGGAAATCTGTCTCAAGTGGCACCGCAATGGTCTGCTGAAAGGGCAGGCTGAGGGGAATGTCGTGCCAGGCGAAACCGGGTGTTCCCATATCAACGGCGTAGCTCCATTCGTCGAGGCGTGCGCAATCGAGCAGGCCGGCGCGCGTCTCCACGGTGAACTGTGTTTTGCCCGTCTCCTGCGCCAGCAACCAGGCGACACAGCGCGTGCCATTGCCGCAGGCCCCGGCTTCTGTGCCGTCGATGTTATAGATCAGGACAGAGGCTTCGGTTCCTGCTGTTACTGGATCGTGCAACACCATCATCTGATCGTAATGCAGGCTTTGCCCTTTTTCCAGGTCACGGCCCTGTCCGATGGCGCGTGCTTCTGCTGCTGTGACCACATGGCCATGCCCGCGCAGGTCCAGCACGACAATCTCGTTGCCAAGGCCGTTCATTTTGAGCACGCTCAGATTGGATAAAGGAGACATGGATGCAGGCCAGTTTCTCTTGGTATTTTGCGATGGGCATTGGCCCTATAGTCGATTGGCAACAGATGGCAAAATTCGTATTTTTGCCATCAGATTGACGATGTTTAACTTGAAGCCTTCATCCCAGAGTTTCATGTGTCTGATGATGTTGTCGATCGAATCATGATGGTGTCCGGTTTGTTCTGGTCGTCATCATCCAGCAAAGAGGACACGAAAGTCTTATGATCCGCCCTCTCTGGATTTTATTGCCTCTCATGCTGCTGTCGGCGACACTTGCTCCGGCGCAACAACCGCAATTGCCGCCACCAGGCTCATTGACGATTCCGCCTGCTGCGCCCAACCCTCTTTTGCCCAATCCCATTCCCTCCGCACCCATTCCAAACGCTCCAGTGGCTCCGCCCGCTGAAGGTCAGCAACCGCCGGGAACGGCCGTTCCGCAAGATCAGGTCCGTTCCCCGGAAGTGAGTGGCCCGACCGATATTGTTCTGGAACCGAAGTCCGTCATCATTCTGCGTGGTCAATCAACCTGGGATGATGGTTTTGACAGCCTCACCGAGGCTTTCGGAAAGCTAGGCGCCGAGGCAAAGAAATTGAAACTTGCCACGCTCGGACGGCCGAAAGCGGCTTTCCTCTCAACCGATGATTTCGGCTTCAAGTATGAGGCGATGATCGAGCTTGAAGGGGAGCTGACGATTCCTCCGGCTGACATCAGCAAGGACTTCAGCATTGGCAAATCGCCCTCTGGCAAGACGCTGAAATTTACCCATCTCGGGGCTTATGACGATATTGACACCACATACGAGACGATCACGGCCTATCTTGATGAAAAAGGTATCAAGGCGCGCAATGTCTTCATCGAGGAATATGTCAATGATCCCAAATCATCGGAAGATTCAACGCTTGAGATGAACATCTTCGTGCTGGTGGAGTAATTCAAAGATCACTGTCATTCACCGGTGGTTTGGCGGCTTTGCCCAGAATCCGGCTGATGATTGTCGTCATGGTCGCGCCGTCGTTGTCAAACCCGCCATGGCTCGTGCTGGCCGTGATCTTGCCGTTCTTGACGGCGTAATCGACGCTAAGCGTTTTCCAGTCCGGAAGTTCTGCCTTGAAAGCCTCCATGCCTGCGAGCGCACTGCTTTCGGTGTCGAAGGAATTGGAGAGAAGATAGAGCAGCGATTTGTTGTAGGGTTTGAGCGGAACGGAACCAAGACCAACGGTATCGTCCAGCTCAAGGGCATCCGTCAGATTATAGAGATGGATGGGCGTCTTGTTTGCGGCAACAGCGGCGTAATGCTGTTTCAGGAATGCTGTCGTGCAGGCCGCTGCCATCAGATGAATGCTGCTGACGGGAAGCTTCTTGAAGGGGGAACCCTTCAGCCAGGACAGCATATGTCCGGCCAGAATGGTACCTGCGCTATGACCGATAATGTGAATTTTAGGCGGTTTGGCGGCCTTGGCGATTTCGGCCAGCATGGGTGAGAGCCCATCGATGCCACCACCGAAGGGTGGCTGCTTGAGAAAGCTGTTGGCAGCATCCTCCTTAATGTGACGCCAGATGCGTCTGCCAGGCAGCATCGTGAGGACTTCGAAGGCGATGTCGGCACCTTCGGTGAACAGTCCACCAATGCGCGCACCGACCTCAGGTGCGGTTTTCTGGAACAGTTCGCCCAGCAGATCCGTGCCCCACATCAAGTGTAGATTATAGATGCCATAGCGCTTGAACACCGGTTGCATCTTGCTGATGCGCGCGGCTTCATCATTGAGCGTATTGAGACCACCATGGGCGTAGATCACCAGATGCTGGTAGCCCTTGCCCTCATTGGCCGCCGGATTGACAATCTGTCGGCCGGTTTCAGCCATATCCATCGTGGCATAGGGGTCCTTGCGGCGCAGGATACCATCATCGATATTGATGTAATGGCCTGCAATATTGCTCGGAACGGGGGTCGTCTTGCCGAACAGTGCCGTCTGTTCCGAGAGCAGTGCCTGCTTTGCGATCAGGCCAAAAGCGGCGGGTGCGGGAACCGCAAGCTGCAAGACCCAGGCGTCCAGCACGGTCGCGGCCCAATCCTGATAGGACCAGTGCGCACGGCCCTTGTCGCCCCAGTCCGATCCCCATGAGTTCAGGACGATGAACCCGTCCGCATCGTAGCCGACAATTGCAAAAGCATGGCCGCCCAGAGGCTTGCCGGAAGCTTTGAGCACGATGCGGCTGAGGCCGTCCTTGCGGATTGGCCTTGTCCAGCCGTCATGCACCAGGGCGGAGACATAGATGGCACCCACCTCGTTGATGGCGGCATGATAATCATTGATGTCCGGCCGAATGCGGAAATAGGCACCGAGCCGCACGTTGCGCGCATCCTTGGCCTGCTGAACCGTGGGCTGCCATATCGCTGGCGATGGGTCGAAGGGTGCCAGTTCGTCGCCGCAAACACCGTGCCTGTGGAAGCCTTTGAGGGCACCGCGGATGCTGGAGCCTTCATAATGGGTTCCCTCCCATTCATCATTCAGTTTTGCCATCTGATACAGCATCATCGCGCTCACGGGGCGTGGCGTGCCGCCGGATTTGAGATGCAGCGCATCAATGGTCTGCGCCAGTGCAAAGCCGGTGCAGCTGTTGCTCTTGCCTTGGTGGCGCGCGAAATCAGCAGGTAAACGAAGATTGGATTGCCCTGTGAGACTGCGCAGGGTCGGCTCATAAATCCGGTCCCTGAGATCGGGAAGATCCGGCAGCACACTGAGCGTAAAATCACCGATGTGGGGTGATTGATGCTGGAAAACGAAGCCTTTTCGCTCAATCTTGCTGCGTGGGGACGGTGATGCTTTTGACGCTTGCGGTTTTTTTGAAGCTTGCGGTTTCCTGGCCATGGTACCCTCCACGGCCCCATGTTACGCCGATCGTGTTAAAGCGAAAGACCCTGATTTATCAGGGGTTTTAATCCTCCCAAACCTGACCCGGCTGGAAGGCACGGAAGCGCGCGGGATCGATGCCTGCCTGTGCGACAGCCATGATCAGGGCCTCACGCGGCCTTTCCACGCCTTCATCCGTCAGTTTGAAGGTGCCCCAATGATGGCCGATGGCATTGTCAGCACCAAGTTCACGAAACACCTGCACGGCTTCCTGCGGGTTCATATGCTGCTCTTTCATGAACCAGCGCGGTTCATAGGCCCCGATCGGCAGCAGGGCCAGGCGGAACCCACCATATTTCTGTTGCATCTGCGGGAAGATCGAATCCGGATCATATCCGGTATCGCCGCAGGCATAGATTTTCCCAACCGGGGTATCGATGACGAAATTGCACCACAGCGCCATGAAACGGTCACTGGTCCAGCGCGCCGACCAGTGCAGCGACGGCTCCAGCGTCACGCGGACAGTGTTTGAAAGATCGATGGTATCGCCCCAATCCCTGGCGATAGCGCTGTCGAGTGAGGGATCGGCATTTCTCAGGATCGTGTCATTGCCAAGGGGCGTGATCAGGCGCGGTTTCCAGCGGGCCATGATTCTTGCCAGCGTGGGCACATCCATGTGGTCGTAATGATTATGCGTCACCAGAACAGCATCAATGGGCGGCAGGTCATCAAAAGGGATGCCAGGCGGGTTCGCCCTGCGGGGACCGGCAAAACGGACAGGGCTGGCACGCTCTGACCAGACCGGATCAATCAGGATATTGAGGTTCGCGGTCTGGATCAGATAGCTGGCATGGCCGACAAGCACGACGCGCAGGCCCTTGCTGACACGCTGGGGTGGCTTGTCCTGAAAGGGACTGGGGAACTGGGCTGGCCAAGCCTCTTTTGGTAAGGTGTCTTTTCCGCCACCAAATTGCCATTTCAGCATATCCAGACTGGATTTGTCCGGTCGCGACTGTCGACCCGGCGCAACAAAGCGCAGCCCGTTGAAGTGACCGCTCACGGGCCCGGAATAATAGGGATTCACAGGCTTGCGGAACATCGACCATGCGCCCCCTGCGCCAAGGGCAGCAAGGCCGGACAGGCCGATGAGTTTCAAAACGGAGCGACGCTTCATGGCGGCAGAACTAGCTCAAGTTCGCGCGTTGGCAAGAGGGGCGGCCCCTACCAATGCGCTTCAATTTACAAAGCTTTACGCGGCCGGAACAATCGCGACGCAATCAGCGGCTAGATCTGTCGTCATGCCGGATGAGCCGGAACGACGAAGGAGAGATCACCATGACCGATGACACGTCAACAACACCTGTTTCGGCCGCCCCGCAACAGCCTGCCCGCAAGAGCTTTTTTCGCAACCGCTGGTTCCTGGCCGGTGCGATTGTCTTCACTGGCCTTGCGGGTTTCGGCCTTGGC
>JANNRX010000260.1:0-1901 GCA_031401875.1 Hyphomicrobiales bacterium
ACGGCTATCAGAAAACTGTGACGGGCGGGAGAGCCTTTCGAAGAATAACGGCGCGTTTCCGATCAAACCGGCGGGGGCAGGAACATCACTTCGTGGCGTGCCGCGAGGGCCACCACATCCTCAGGCTTCTGTTCCTTGAGGGAATGGATACCCCAGAAAAGATCGTAGAGCTTGCGGGTTGGTGTCACCCAGAACAGGCATTTTGCCGTCTGCTCGCTCTTGTTGAAGATGCCGTGGGGGATGCCCATGGGCAGGCGGATCAGATCGCCCGCAGTCGCCACGAAATCCTTGCCGTCAAGCACGAGATCCAGTCGCCCTTCGAGAAGATAGATGAATTCATCCTGTGTCGGATGGATATGCGGGGGCACGAAGGTTCCGGTTGGCAAAGTGGCATGCCACGAAAATGAATTTTCGGACAATGTCTTGGGTACATAGGTCTGGCCAAGAATGCTCCAGCTGATGCCATCAATGCCGGTATTGGCTTTGGTCACGCCTGCGGTCTCGGTTTTCATGCCCGTTGCCTTTGAGAAAATGATTCAAGAACTTCAAGCAGTGTCTCATCTTTCTGGCCGCGCAGGAAAGATGAGTCTTGTCAGAAGGTTAAGAGGCGAGCGTGCTAGGCGACCTCACGCGCTGTCTTTTGACAGGATCCGCATGGGGCTGCCTTGCGCGTCTGTTTACTTCAGTTCGCACTCCTTGGCGTAGACGTCGGTGTATTCTGAAAACACCTTCTTCTCGATCTCGGTCTGGAACTTGCCGTCCGCACGTTTGGCCACCTTGACCAGATAGAAATCCTGGATCGGATAGTTGTTGTTGGCGAATTTGAAGGCACCGCGCAGTGATTTGAAATCAGCCTTTTTCAAAGCGGCGCGAAGGGCATCCTTGTCAGCAAGCTTGCCACCTGTCGCCTTGACAGCACTATCGATGAGCTGGGCGGCGTCATAGGCCTGCATGGCATAGGAACCGGGAACGTAATTATACTCTTTCTCGAAGGCTGCGACGAACGCCTTGTTTTGCGGATTGTCGAGATTGGGTGCCCAGCTTGCGCCGCCAAAGAAGCCGATTGCCGCATCCTGCTGCGCAGGAAGGGTCGATTCATCCACCGTGAAAGCCGAAAGGAACGGAATCGTCTGCAACCCGGCCTGGCGGTACTGGCGGACCAGATTGACACCCATGCCGCCCGGCATGAAGGCAAAAACGGCATCAGGCTTCATCGAGGCGATCTTGGCAAGTTCCGCCGAGAAATCGAGCTGGCCGAGCGGGGTATAAACCTCGTCCAGAACCTCGCCCTTGAAATGGCGCTTAACGCCAGCGAGCGAATCCTTGCCGGCCTGATAATTCGGAGCCAACAGGAATATCTTCTTGTAGCCGCTGTCCTGCGCATGTTTTCCCAGAACCTCGTGGTTCTGGTCGTTCTGATAGGATGTCACGAAGAAATTCGCATTGCATTGCTTGCCTGCAAAATTGGATGTGCCGGCATTGGGACTGATGAGGATGGCTTTGCCCTCGGTGACAGGTTTCATGATCGCTTGCAGGATGTTCGAAAAGATCGGGCCGACAACGAAATCCACCTGATCACGCTCGACCAGGCCTTTGGCCTTGGTCACAGCGACATCAGGCTTCAACTCGTCATCCGTGGTGGAGACTTCGGCCGTCAAGCCGCCAAGCTTGCCACCGTTGAGCTTGACGAACAGGTTGAAGCCATCACGCATATGTTGCCCAAGCACAGCGGGGGGGCCGGACAGGGTGGTCAGCATGCCAACCTTCACCTTGTCCTGAGCGAGTGAGGGGGCTGTGCTCAGTGCGGCGATTGCCGCGCCCAGCATGAGTGTTCTGAATGTCATTGTGCTCTCCCGATGCGCTTTTGCTGCGCCTGCATGTATTTCAGACCAGTTCTGAGA
>JANNRX010000261.1:0-5825 GCA_031401875.1 Hyphomicrobiales bacterium
GGACCGCCTGCAAGGACAAAAACCTTCCCGATAGCGCTGCTATCGGCGCGTCTTTTGTCCTTGCATTCGGCCCATTTCGATCTCATCCACCATTTGTTCCTCACTGACGACAGGCCCTAATCCGCCTTGGGTTCAAAGATCACAACGGCTTCCCTGCCCTCGCTGCCAAAAGCTTTTAGCATTGCATGGATGTCACTCGCTGAAACGGCCGCAACTGCGGCAGGCAGATCCGCCAATGTCTCATAGGGCTGTGGCTGGCTCAGCCATGCGATCAGCCGACCCGGTGCGTTCTGGGGTTCGTCCTTGCCACGCTGATAATCCCGCGCGAAGCGGCGCTTGAGGCGCTCCAGCGTCTCAGCATCAATGCCCTTGGCGGAAAATGCGCTGATATAAGCCCGAAGGGCTTTCAATTGTTCATCGACGGTTCGCCCCTCTTCCGGAACAGAGCCGAGAGAAAGCGAGAGCGCGCCGGTCAGCGGCAGATCGACACCCGCAGAAACAATCGCTGAAGCAACCGGCTTGTCACCTTCGACGAGGGCACTGTGCGGACTTCCGCTCAGCTTGCTCGCAAGAAAACTGCTGACCAGCACACGTGTCCCAATGGCACGGAGGCGATCTTGCTCTGTGAAAGGTACCATCTTCTGCAAGGAAACACTGACATTGGCGATTTGCCTGTGTGCTTTGCGAAATTCCTTGGCTTCCGGTTTCAGATCCAGCGCCTGGGTGGTCCATGGGCGGAATGGCGGATGACTGCTGTCGAGAGCGGTGAGATATTTTTCGGCCGTTTCTTTCACCAGCGATTCGCTGACAGGTCCGGTGACAAGGAAATAGACATTGCCCTTGCGGTACCAGCGACGCAAAAAGTTCCGTGATTCCTCAAGCGTGAACGCGCCAATCGTTTCCGGTGTTCCAATGGTCCAGCTTTCGAAGGGATGCCCCTTGTACAAGAACCGCGAAACATCCTGCCACACAGCCGATTGCGGATTGCTGGCGTAGCGCCAGTCATGCTCCTGACGCACGACATTGCGTTCCCGAACCGCTTCTTCCGGCACAATGGTGAAATCTGTGAGGCGTTCGCTGTAGAATTTGAACAACCGATCGAGACGCTGGGGCACATCGGCAGAACTGGCAGGAAAGCTGTGTACGTATCCCGTCATGCGCTGATTGGTCCAGCCGTTGGAACTGCCATCGGCAAAAAACCGCTGCGCCGTTTCACTCTGACCAGGATTGCGCCCCACCAGCACCAGATGCTCAAGATAATGCGCAATACCGAGCTGATCGAGATTGGTCTCGTCAGCACTGCCTGCCAGCACGATCATCTGGAACTGGATCGATGTGCTTTTGGCATCGGGGATCAGGAAAACCCGGTCGGAAATCAATTTTTCCTGCGCCATCGCTGGAATGACGTCCGAAACCACAGCAGCACCCAGCAACAGCGGAAAAGCCGCTTTCAAAAAAGATTTCGGAATGCGCATTCCCGCCATGATACCACTTGCCTCATACATCAGCCGTATGTTGGGCAATTCCGTCTGTTCTTCAATGCATTCCGCATCACATTTCCGGACGAAGGATTTGGCTTGGTTCGCAACGCCGTCCGTCATGGCTTGGTGAGTGAATGGGGTGCGTTCCGTCAGATCAGATCAGCGGGCAAGCCACCCACCATCAACGGGTAATGTTATACCATGGACATAGCGGGCAGCATCAGACGCTAGAAAAACGGCCGCCCCCGCGATATCATCGGCCTGGCCCCAGCGATTTGCCGGAATACGGGCCAGGATGGCAGCATTGCGGTCTTTATCCGCTCGCAGCGCCTCGGTGTTGCTGGTCGCGATGTATCCTGGTGCGATGGCATTCACATTGATCGACCGGGCGGCCCATTCATTGGCAAGGATTTTGGTCAATCCGGCCACGCCATGCTTGGCGGCGGTATAGGAAGCCACCCGAATGCCTCCCTGAAAAGATAGCAGGGACGCGATGTTGATAATGCGCCCTCCCTGCGCTTGAGGCAGCATGATCCTGGCTGCGGCCTGCGCCAGAAAGAAAAGACTTTTGAGATTGACGTCCATGACGGCATCCCAGTCCTCTTCGCTGAAATCAAGGGCATCGGCACGGCGGATGATACCGGCATTGTTGACAACAATATCAAGACGACCACGCCAGTCAGCCGCAGTCTGAACAACGCCCGCAAGTGGCGCATTCTTGCCAAGATCCGCCTTGATCGGCAGAAGCTCGCCCCCAAGCCGTGCCACCGCATCGGCTGTCTCATCCATTGGCGAGCGCCCGACTGCGACAATGGAGGCGCCCGCCGCCGCCAGCCCGATGGCGATGGCCTGGCCAATACCGGTATTGGCTCCCGTCACCAGTGCGGTTCGCCCGGTGAGATCAAAGGGTGACTGTGTGCTCATGATACGCTCACAGTAGACTGCTGACAGGCACAGCATCCATATCCGTGAATGCCTGGTTTTCGCCTGCCATGCTCCAGATAAACGTATAATTGCTGGTGCCCGCCCCGGAATGGATCGACCATGGCGGAGATACAACTGCCTGTTCATTTCTCATGACCAGATGGCGTGTGGCCTGTGGCCTTCCCATCAGATGGATCACCGCAGCATCGGTTGCCAGATCGAGATAGAGATAAACCTCCATGCGCCTGTCATGCGTGTGCGCGGGCATGGTGTTCCAGACGTTGCCTTCTTCCAGTCGGGTATAACCCATCACAAGCTGACAACTCGGCCCATTGCCCGGATGAATAACTTTGACCAGTTCACGCCGGTTGGCTGTGGCCTGCGCCCCCAATGCATCGCCTTTGAGACTGGCTTTTGGGAAATGCCGGACCGGATGGCTGACATGAGCCGGTGCGAGGTTGATGTAGAATTTCGCCGGAGTATCCACGCTCTTGCTGGTAAAGCGGATCGCCTTTGCGCCGCGTCCCACATAAAGCCCGTCCATGCGCTCCATGGCATAGCGCGTCCCGTCAACCGTGATCTCGCCTGCTCCGCCCACATTGAACACGCCCATTTCGCGGCGTTCCAGCATGGTTTCGGCCTTGACCAGAGCGCAGTGCTCTGGCGTGAACGCAAGTGCATCCTTTCCCGGACATGCCCCCATCACGATCATGCGGTCATCATGCAGATAGGTGCAGGACATACCACCTGCCGGGAACAGATCATCAATCAGGAAATGTGTGCGCAACCCCTGCGTATCGAGCGTTTCAGCCTGCGTGGGATGGATGGAATGACGGACATCAATGGTATGGGTCACAAGAAACTCCAGTTTTCAGAACGTGAGAGGATATCCGTCGAACAATTCGGAACGCAGGGCCATGACATTCGGCAAAACCCGTAGAATCTCGGTGAGGTGGAAACGCATCGCGGCTTCCGCAGCATCCGCATCACGCTGGCGAATGGCATCGAGAATGGCCTGGTGCTGCTGGATCAGCGGCTCCATGCAAGCGATATCAACGGTGGTGAGATGACAAACCCGCTCAAGATGGGATTTGATATCGATCAGCGCCGTGGATGCCATTTCAAGACGGGCAACACGCGCCAGCTCAAGATGGAACAGTTCATCGGATTCTTTCAGGGCCGCAGCACTGCCGCGCTCGAAAGCCGCTGACTGGGCATCAATGATATCCTGCAAGGATTGACTATCCTGCTCGCTGATAGCGATTTCACAGGCACGGCGAACCACGCCCACCTCAAGCTGTTCACGGATGAAACGGGCTTGCATCATGCGTTCGCCCGAAATCTTGACCACGATGGTTCCGCGTTGGGGAAGAATGGCGACAAGCTCGGCTTTTGCCAGGGCAATAAGGGCTTCACGGACCGGTTGACGGGACACTCCGAACCGTGCCGCGATATCCTGCTCGGAAAGCTTCACACCCGGCAGCAGCACAAGCGACACAATCTCCTTGCGAAGTTGCCGTTCGATGGTGCGGGCAACGCTTCCCGATTCTGGCGTGAACATGACATTCATGATTCACCTAACCGCATGTTTCACCTGTTCGCATGAAGAATTTTGTCCACCGGTCCCGAAGATTATTCATCGAACGCTTGATTACTCGATTTCTGTATACTACCATACCAGTATGAAGATCAATCTCTCGGCGACCTCTGTTTCTGACGATTGTCTCGCGGGCGGGCTTGCGAGTGCCTTCGTGGCTGCGCGCCAGTCAGGGACAGCTCTCAAAGTCTACCCAGGAGAGATCCCCTCAACTAAAACGCTGGCCTATCAGATCCAGGACAAGGCCATTGCTCTCTGGCCTGAAGCGCCTTTGGGCTGGAAGGTTGCCCTTGTCGGCCCCGCATACAGGGCGGCCTTTGGCGATGAGCGTCTGTCCGGTCCGGTCTTTCACAAGAAAGCAATGAACAGCCTCGGCACCGAGCCGCTTCAATTCGAGATTTTTACGGGAGGCTTTGCTGCCGTAGAGGCTGAATTCGTGGCTGTCATGGCCAGAGATGCACCGGCTTTCGGACGTCTGCCAACACCGCAGGAAGCTTCCGAACTGGTGGCTTCACTCCACATCGGTGTGGAGACAGCAGGCAGTCCCTTTGCCGCCATCAACGATTTCGGCCCCATGGTGGTCGTCTCGGATTTCGGCAATAATGCAGGCGTTCTTCTGGGGCACGCCATCACGGATTGGCAAAACCGCAGTCTCGAAAGCCTGAAAGCCCGTATGTTCGTCGATGATACCCTTGTGGGTGAAGGCAGTGCGGCTGCGATACCCGGCGGCCCCATGGCAGCCGTCGCTTTCCTGATCCACCATCTTGAACAGCGCGGAAAGCCTCTCAAGGCAGGACAGCTCATTTCCACGGGGGCAACAACAGGCATTCACCTGATTTCTGCTGGTGCCCGCATAACAGCTGACTTTGGCGGGGATGGCAGTATCCACGCACGCCCTGTTGCCATGGCGCAGACATTGGCAGCATGATGGGGAAAACCGGAGCCTGAGCATTATCACAGACGAAACCTGCAACAGACAAGAGCTTCAACAGAACTGTCCGAAAAGAGACAGTCACACAGCACCACAGAGAGGAAAACAACCATGAAACTCAGCAGAAAACAATTCATCGGATTTGCCGCATTGGCGTCTTTTGTCGCAATGGCAATGCCCGCCAGCGCCCAGACGGTCTTGCGTTCCACCGACATTCACCCCGACGGCTATCCGACCGTGGAAGCCGTCAAGCACATCAGCAAATTGCTTGAAGAGCGCACCAAGGGCCGCATCAAGATCAATACCTTTCATTCAGCCCAGCTCGGCAATGAAAAGGACACCATCGAACAGACACGGTTTGGCGTCATCGACATCAACCGCATCAACATGGCACCGTTCAACAACCTGATCCCGGCCACCAATGTGCCGTCGCTGCCCTTCATCTTCCGCTCGGTCGCCCATATGCGCACCGTGATGGACGGCCCCATCGGCGATGGCATCCTCAAGGAATTCGAGAAGCATGACCTGGTTGGTCTGGCCTTCTACGATTCCGGCTCGCGCTCCTTCTACAACTCCAAGCGTCCGATCAATACGCCCGCCGACATGAAGGGCATGAAAATCCGCGTTCAGCAGTCCGACATGTTCGTGGCGCTGGTTTCAGCCCTTGGCGCGAATGCCACGCCGATGGCCTTTGGCGAGGTCTATTCGGCGCTCCAGACCGGCGTGATCGACGGGGCCGAGAACAACTGGCCGTCGTTTGAATCGACCAAGCATTTCGAGGTCTCGAAATTCTATTCCCTGAGCGAGCATTCTCTCTCGCCGGAAGTGCTTGTCATGTCCAAGCGGAGTTTCGACAAGCTCTCCGCCGAAGACCAGGCCATCATGAAGGCGG
>JANNRX010000262.1:0-2187 GCA_031401875.1 Hyphomicrobiales bacterium
CTCCAGTAAAAGCACCCGCACCAGCTGATGCGGCATGGTCATGGCACCAAAGGACAGACAGCGGGGAACACGCTCCGCTACCGCTTCGCCCAATCCATCTGCGCCGCCAATGATAAAAACGAGGGATTTTCGCCCGATATCGCGCCACTGGCCGAGATTTCTGGCAAAAACCTCGCTGCCCAGTGTTTCGCCACGCTCATCCAGACGGATCGCTTGTGCATCGTCTGGAAGTGCGGCCATCAAAAGCTGTGCTTCCTGCGTTTTACGCTCGGCAGCAGAGCGGGCCTGGCTTTCGGCGATCTCGACCAAGACAGGACCACTCAGGCCCAAGGCACGTGCGCTGGCTTCAAAGCGCTCGGCATAGCGCTGCGCGAGATCACGTTCGGGACCGGCTTTCAACCGCCCGACCGCAAGAATGATTATCTTCACGCAGAACCGCCTGGTTCAGCGCTTGTCACCGGCCTTTTCATCCGGCCTGTCACCGCTCCACATCTTCTCGAGATTGTAGAAATTGCGGATTTCAGGCTTGAAGACATGGACGATGATATCACCCGCGTCGATCAGAACCCACTCGCAGAGCGGCATCCCTTCAACCTTGGCGTGACCGAAGCCCTCATCCCGCAAGCGCGCGATGATCTGCTCCGCCACCGCGCCGACGTGACGATCCGATCGCCCGGAAGCGATGATCATATGATCGGCAATGGAGGTTTTGCCAGCGAGGTCGATGGCGGCGACATTTTCAGCTTTCGCATCCTCAAGGATGGCGAGGATAAGCTGAAGAGGATCCGTCCGGGTATCTTCCAACGGAAGAGAAGACGGGGGAAGCGGCATTGTCTTGCCCGCTTCAACATGGGAAGCTGTGAACAGTGGTCAAATCCTTTTTTGCCGAACCATCCGGCGTGTCATTCACTCATTCTTGCTCGTCACGCACGCATCATCATGAGGTCCCGCTCATGATGCACCGTTGAGAGTAGTCAACAACGCTTAACGAACTCTCAAGTCCATTATGACCGAGAAAATGTGACATTATCGTGATAACTCGAGTTGGGGCCCAGAAGCAACCGTTTCGCTTACTGCGCCGTCCAGCCGCCATCCATGGAATAGGTGGAGCCCGTCACCGCCGCCGCGCCGTCCGAACAGAGAAACAGCATCAGCGCCGCCACCTGCTCCACGGTGACGAATTCCTTCGTCGGCTGCGCCGCCAGCAGCACGTCGCGCTTCACCTGCTCCTCGGTGAGGCCGCGCGCCTTCATCGTATCGGGGATCTGGTTGGCCACCAGCGGCGTCCAGACATAGCCCGGCGCAATGGCATTCACCGTGATCTTCTGCTGCGCCACTTCCAGGGCCACCGTCTTGGTGAGACCGGAAATGCCGTGCTTGGCCGCCACATAGGCCGATTTATAGGGCGATGCCACCAGCGCATGGGCCGACGACAGGTTGATGATGCGGCCCCAGCCGCGCGCCTTCATCGAAGGCAGCGCTGCCTTGATCGCGTAGAACGCCGACACAAGATTGATCCGGATGATCGCTTCCCACTTGTCGTCCGGAAACTCGTCGATGGGCGCGACATGCTGGATTCCTGCGTTGTTGATCAGGATATCGACACCGCCGAAGGCTTTCACGGCGTCGCCAACCATGGCGGTGATCTCCTCGCCTTTCATCATGTTGGCCGACGAATAAAGCACGGTGACGCCGGTTTCCTTCGCCAGAGCAGCGCGTGTCTTCTCGATCTCGGCGGCATCGCCCAGGCCATTGAGCATGATGTGGACGCCTTCAGCGGCCAGTGCCTTGGCGAAGCCAAGGCCAATACCCGATGTGGAGCCGGTGATGACGGCGGATTTGCCTTTGAGGGTCATGGTTGTCTTGCTCCTGTTTTTCCTTCTCCCCTAGAAGAAGGTAGTGAGTTGCGCAAACGCATTGCGTCCTTCGAGGCTCGCTTCGCTCGCACCTCAGGATGAGGAGATCAGATTACTGCATGAGAGTCGGGAGGTCCAATGCCTGACAATCATGCCAAACCCCAGGCTTCTCATCCTTGTAAGTCAGAATCATCCGTTCGTGGTATTCAGAAGCGTTCGGCGAGGGATGCGACCCCGACTCATCCTTGGGCTGTGAAGCCCGTGGCTCAGCAAGGTGGCGCATCCCTGACGTTTGTGAACCCGGACAGTCGCTCGGCGGCCTCACGATCGA
>JANNRX010000263.1:0-7578 GCA_031401875.1 Hyphomicrobiales bacterium
TTATGGTCGATGTTGCCGCCGGGTTGTCGTATCGTAGCCAATGCTGTGACCCTGGAAACAGAAGCGCTTTTGCTGCACTGGCACCGTGACAAGGGCGGGGCCCTGATGCGCATCGAGATTGCCCAGTCAGCCCCCCTTGGCGAGATGCGCGGCTGGCAACCATCGCGGCCAGTGGTGCAATGGAGTGTGACGACATGAGGATCGCGGGTCTGGGGTTTCGAGCCGCCGCAACATCAGGGTCGCTAGAGGCGGCGCTTGAGGTGGCCCTTGCGGCAACGGATGATCGCCGCAAGGTGACAGCCCTTGCGACCGCAGAAGACAAGGCGGATGCGGCAGCGCTTGTCGCTCTCGCCAGTCACCTTCGCGTGCCGATCATCGCGATACCCTTGGCCAGTATTGTCGAGCAGCACGGAACATTTCCCCTCGATCCGGACAATCATCATATTCCCGCGCGCTATGGCAATCACAGCCTTGCGGAAGCGGCAGCGCTTGCCGCCGTTGGTCAAGGTGCCCGCCTTCTGTCACGGCGTGTCGTCTCGCCGGACGGTCAGGCCACTGCCGCGATTGCCGAAAGAACTGCCGAAAGAACTGTCGAAAGACTTGCCGAATGACCGTTCATTTCATCGGTGCCGGGCCCGGTGCTCCGGACCTGCTGACCTTGCGAGGGCGCGATCTGATCGCGAGCTCCCCGGTGTGTCTGTATGCGGGCTCACTGGTGCCCGAAGGCATTCTGGCGTTCTGCCCCAAGGGTTGCAAGATCATCAACACCGCTCCGCTTGATCTGGATCAGATCATGGCTGAAATCGCAGCGGCGGATGCGGCCGGGCTGGATGTTGTGCGGCTGCATTCGGGCGATCTGTCGATCTGGTCCGCCATGGGGGAGCAATTGCGCCGCCTGCGCGGGCTTGGCATCGCCTACAGCGTCACTCCGGGGGTGCCATCCTTTGCCGCAGCGGCCGCAACACTTGGCGCGGAATTGACGCTTCCGGGATTGTCACAATCCGTGGTTCTGACCCGTACCTCCGGGCGCGCCTCAGCCATGCCTGACACTGAAAATCTGGCTGCCTTTGCCGCTACCGGCGCCACACTTGCCATTCACCTGTCCGTGCATGTCCTGGCCCGGGTGGTAAGCGAGTTGACCCCCCATTACGGTGCCGATTGCCCGGTTGCCATCATCTGGCGCGCGAGTTGGCCCGACGAGCGCGTTGTGCGCGCCACCCTTGGCACTCTGGATACGGTGATCAGTGCCCAGATGGAGCGCACGGCGCTGATCATGGTGGGGCGAACGCTGGGTGCGGAAGACTTTGGCACCAGCAGGCTTTACGCGGGCGATTATGATCGCCGCTATCGCCCGGTAGGGACACAGCCCCGTTTCCCGGAGGGTACATGACAATCCCTGGCCTGATGATCTCGGCTCCGGCCTCGGGCACGGGCAAAACCACGCTAACGCTGGGTCTGGCGCGCGCGCTCTGCAACCGGGGACTGAAGGTGCAGTGCTTCAAATCCGGCCCGGATTATATCGATCCGGCCTTTCATACCGCCGCGACGGGGCGGCCCTCCTATAATCTCGATAACTGGGCCATGCCGTTGGGTTTGCTAGGTGCAATCGCGACCAACGGGCAAGGCGCGGATATTATTCTGGCGGAAGGCTCGATGGGCTTGTTTGATGGCGTTGCCAAACCCGGCGCATCCGGCACCGGCGCATCCGCCGAAATCGCGGCCTGTTTCGGCTGGCCCGTCCTGCTGGTTCTGGACCCGTCGGGACAGGCCCAGACAGCCGCAGCCGTCGCGCAGGGGCTTGCCCGCTTTCGCCCCGATGTGCGGGTTGCGGGTGTTGTTCTGAACCGCGTTGCCAGTGCGCGACACGAAGCGCTGATCCGTGCTGGAATGGAGGCGGCAGGCATCACTGTTTTCGGTGCACTTGCGCGTACAGCGACGGTCTCCATGCCGGAGCGCCACCTTGGTCTGGTGCAGGCGGGCGAGCAGCAAGGCTTGAACGAGCGCATCGAGGCCGTGGCTACCCTTGTGCGTGACCATATTGACCTTGACGCCGTACTGAAATCGGCAGCTTTTCATGCGGGCGGAAAATCGGCTCACCGACAGATTGCGCCGCCGGGCGCAAGGATCGCACTGGCACGCGATGCGGCATTTTCGTTCATTTACCCCCATATGATCGAAGGCTGGCGCAAGCAGGGTTCAACCATCATTCCGTTCTCACCCCTTGCCGATGAAGCACCTGATGCATCGGCTGATTCCTGCTGGCTCCCCGGTGGGTATCCCGAACTGCATGCGGGTCGCCTTGCCCAGGCGCAGCATTTCCTCAGCGGACTACGCGATTTTTCCATTACGCGCCCGGTGCATGGCGAATGTGGGGGCTACATGGTTATGGGAGCTGGCCTGGAAGATGCGGATGGTAAGCGCCATGCAATGGCCGGGCTGCTCGGGCTGGAGACCAGCTTTGCGCGGCGAAAAATGCAACTGGGTTATCGCCATGCGACCTTGCTGTCACCGATGCCGGGCCTCGCTCCTGGCACGCAATTGCGCGGACATGAATTTCACTATGCCACGATCACCTCCCAGCCAGACCAGCCCCTTGCCCGGATTGTCGATGCAACCGGTGCCGAGATCATGCCAACCGGGTCAACCCGCGCTCTGGCGACTGGCACCTTCTTCCACTTGATTGCCGAGGCGGCATGATCACGCTCACGCTGATCGGGATCGGAACTGGCAATCCTGATCATCTGACGCAGGCCGGTATCCGCGCCCTGAACGCGTCTGATCTGGTGCTCATTCCACGCAAGGGCGAGACGAAAGCGGATCTCGCAGAATTGCGGCAGTCCATCTGCACACGCCTTGTCACCAATCCTGATACCCGCATTGCCCTGTTTGATATGCCCCTGCGCGATGTGCTTGATCCCGATTACACAAGGGCTGTTCAGCACTGGCATGCCGCCATAGCGGATGTCTGGGAGGCCAGTCTTGCCAGGAACCTGCCTTCCGGCGGACGTGTGTCGCTTCTGGTCTGGGGGGATCCATCGCTTTACGACAGCACATTGCGGATTGCCGGGATCTTGTCCGGGCGCATCGCGCTGTCGGTTTCCGTGGTTCCCGGCATCACGGCCTTGCAGGCACTGACCGCCGCCCATGGTATTGCGCTCAACGAGGTGGGTGCACCTGTACTGATCACCACCGGGCGGCGTTTGCGGGAAGAGGGCTGGCCTATCTGCGCAGAAACCGTGGCAGTGATGCTTGATGGCGAAAATTCCTTTCAGTCTCTTGCCCCCGAGGGCATGCAGATCTGGTGGGGTGCCTATCTCGGAATGGCGGAAGAAATTCTCCTGTCAGGGCCGCTGGCCGAGATGGCGGCGCAGATCATCGAGACGCGTGCACGCGCACGCCAGGCCCACGGCTGGATCATGGATACGTACTTGCTGCGCAGAACAGACTTGCTGCGCAGAACAGAAAGCTGATAGCTCCCGACCTGATCTAACGTCCCTGGGCCGCTTCCGCACGGTAGGGATGCGCGGGATAGACGCCGATGATCTTGATCTCTTTTGAAAAGAAGGCGAGTTCTTCAAGGGCATGCTGGAGCCCCGCATCATCCGGATGCCCATCCACCTCGGCGTAGAATTGCGTCGCCGTGAACTGGCCTTCGACCATGTAGCTCTCCAGCTTGCTCATGTTGACGCCGTTGGTCGCAAACCCGCCCATGGCCTTGTAAAGCGCCGCAGGCACATTGCGCACCCTGAAGACAAAGCTTGTCACCAGCGGCGCGCCATCGCGCTTGGGCTGCTTGGGTTTCTTCGACAGGATGACAAAGCGCGTGGTGTTGCTGGCCTCATCCTCCACGTCTTCAGCAAGGACATCGAGACCATAGATAGGTCCTGCCAGGCGTGGCGCGAGCGAGGCCTTGGTCATGTCCTGCCATTCCGAAACTTCCCGGGCGGAGCCCGCCGTATCGCCCGTGACATGGGCTTTCAGGCCAAGCTTGCGGATGATCTTGCGGCATTGCCCCAGAGCATGGACATGGCTGTAGACATGCTTGATCGTTGATAATGATGCGCCGGGAATGGCCATCAGCTGGAAATGGATCGGCAGGAAATGTTCGCCGATGATATTGAGACCGGAGGTCGGCAGCAGATGGTGAATATCAGCAACACGACCCGCGATCGAATTCTCGATCGGGATCATCGCCAGGGCAGCCTTGCCTTCCTGAACGGCCGCAAAAGCATCCTCGAAAGTGGGGCAGGGCAAAGGCTCCATCTCCGGAAAGGTTTGCTGGCAGGCAATATGCGAATTGGCGCCGGGTTCGCCCTGGAATGAAATTTTCTGCATCATCTTTTGCTTTCCGATAGGTCTTTGGTGCGAAGAAGTTCACGCGCGATCAGCAGATCACCCGGTGTATCGACGCCCCGTGGCACGTGATCGATAATCATGACATCAATCCGCATACCCGCTTCCAGCGCGCGCAATTGCTCGAGCTTTTCGCGGATTTCAAGCGGGGACGGCGGAAGATTGACAAATCGTGCCAGCGCACTGCGTCTGTACGCATAGAGACCAACATGATGATACAGCGGCCCCGGTCCCGTCGGTGCGGTGGCGCGGGTGAAATACAGCGCCCGCATCCGCCCTGGCGCCACCATCGATCCGACGAGTTTCACAACGGATGGAGCGTTGCGCTCGTCCTCATCCGTAATTTCAGCGGCAAGTGTCGCGATATCCACTGCCTTGTCTGCAAGAGGTGGCACCGAAAGCGCGATGGCGCGGGGATCGATGGTGGGAAAATCACCCTGAAGATTGACGATGATATCATGATAGCCATCGGGATCAGCCTTCTCGACGGCCTCGTGCACACGGTCAGAACCGGAGGGATGATCTGCGCGTGTCATGATGGCCCTGCCACCAGCGGCGGTGACGACCGCGGCAATCGCCTCACTGTCGGTGGCGACCACAACAGGACCGATGCCCGATTCGAGCGCACGCTCCAGAACATGCACGATCATCGGCTTGCCATTGATATCCGCCAGCGGCTTGTTGGGCAGGCGGGTGGCCGCCATGCGGGCCGGGATGACAATGAGCGGGTCTGACATTGGTGGATAATCCAAGCGATGGGAAACACGGGAGACAGGCCCCCCTCAAGCCGGGTGGCAAAAGGTAGCATGGGACATGCGCTTATACGGGTTGCAAAACCGGCGTCAAAGCGGCTATTGAACGCACAAAATCAAAGTGTAAACGGTATTGCGCAATCTCAATGGGTTGCCCGTTTGCACATTTTGGCTGGAGATGAGGGATATGGACTCCTTCGAAACAAACAAGATCGCCGGTGCGGTGCTCGGAACTTTGACCTTCGTGATGCTGACAAGCTTTGGCGGAGAGTTGCTTTTTGCTGAAAAAAAGACAGCCAAGGCAGGATATGAACTGCCGGTCGCTGTTTCGGCAAGCGCCCCTGTTACGGTGGCGGCAGCCAATGTAGAGCCCATCAACGTACGTCTTGCCGCCAGCGACAAGGCCAAGGGCGAAACTACCTTCAAGCAATGCGCTGCATGTCACACGCCCGACAAGGGCGGTGCCAACAAGGTCGGTCCGAATCTCTGGAACATCGTTGAACGGGCAAAGGGGCAAATCGCCGGCTTCGGCTATTCCGCTGCACTGAAGGCGGTCGCCGCCAAGGGCGAGAAATGGGACTTTGCTGCCCTCGACAAGTTCCTTGAGAGCCCGAAGGGTTACCTCGCAGGAACCTCGATGTCTTATGCTGGCATCTCGAACCCGAAGACGCGTGCGGATGTGATTTCCTATCTCAACAGCATTGCAGACAGCCCGGTCGCCCTGCCGAAATAACTGGTCCTCTCAATTGCATGGCGCAAAGGGATACGGATACAGACTTGGGAAGTCGGTCCTGTTGCTCATGACCGGCAGACGAACCTGATATCAGTTGCCATTCATGATCAGCGTGGCAAAATGTCTGTCATGTCTATTGCAACCATGACACTGCGCTTGCGCCGGGCCATGATGATCGGCCTTTGGCTGATCGTCTGCGCGGTTGCTACACCCGCCATCGCCAGCGAACCTGCGCCATGGCGTCATGCGATATCCCTGACCGGGGAACCCAAATACCAGCCGGGCTTTACTCATCCTGCTTATGTGAACCCGATGGCCCCCAAAGGGGGGCGCCTGCGTCTTGGCGCTCTTGGCACCTTCGATAATTTCAATCCCTTTGTGTCAGGCGTGAAAGGAAATCTCGCCTCGTACCTGCTGATGATCTACGAGCCGATGCTCTGGCAGTCGCTGGATGAGCCAACGACCGAGTACGGGCTTCTGGCTGAAGCAGTGGCTTATCCGCCCGATTATTCCTATGCCGCATTCCGTTTGCGTGCGGAAGCCCGCTGGCATGACGGGGTTGCCGTCACGGCCGATGACGTGATTTTTTCGTTCAACACCTGGAAACGGCTTTCCCCGCAATGGAATCGCACTTTTCTCAAAGTGGCCAGTGTCGAGAAGGTCTCCGAGCGCGAAGTGCGTTTTACCATGGTCGAGCCCGGTGATGCTGCCCTGCCGCTGTATCTGGGGCAGATGAGCATTCTGCCCAAGCACTGGTGGGATGGCAAAGATGCCAGCGGCAAGAAGCGCGATGTCAATGCCACGAGCCAGGAGCCGCCGCTTGGCTCGGGGCCTTACCGTCTCAGCGCGTCTGTATCAGGCCGTTCGCTCGTCTATGAGCGCGTCGAGGACTATTGGGGGCATGCAGTCCCGATCCGCGTCGGCACGGAAAACTTCAACCGCATCGAGATCGAATATTACCGCGATCCGAATGTGCTGCTTGAAGCGTTCAAGGCTGATCTTGTCGACATCCGCCGCGAATTGAGCCTTAAATCCTGGGTTGTGGGCTATGATATTCCTGCTGTGCGGGACAAGCGGATCATCAAGGATGTTTTCATGGTCGAGCGCCTTGGCATCACCAAGGCCTTCGTCTTCAACCAAAGGCGTGCACGCTTCAAGAATGCCAAGCTGCGCCAGGCCCTAGCCCTTGCCTACAGCTTCGATGATCTCAACCGCAATGTCTTTCATTCGATGCTTTCGAGGCCAGGTTCTTATTTTCCCAATACGGATTTTACAGCCTCAGGCGCGCCGGATGCCGCTGAGCTGGCCTTGGTTGCGGCCTTGCCGAACCCCTTTCCTCCGGATGCGCTTGCCGTGATTCCAGCTGCTGGCGCGGAGCAATCCCTCAGGGCCAACCTTTTCAAGGCTCTCGGCATGCTCAAAGAGCTTGGTTACACGCTGAAGGCGGGTCGCCTGGTGGACCGCAAGGGCGAGCAGCTCTCGGTGGAATTCCTGCTGGAGGATGCCGCCATGGAGCGTGTTGCGAGTGCCTATGCAGACAATCTGCAAAAACTGGGCATCGCCACACCGATACGCGTCGTGGACGATGTTCAATATCAGAACCGCCTCAGAACCTTCGATTTTGATATTGTCATCCATGCCTGGGTACAGGGCCATGCGCCCGGGGCAGAAGAGCGGGAATACTGGTCAACGGAGAGCGCGGACAGGCGCGGCACCAACAATGTCGGCGGCCTGAAGGTG
>JANNRX010000264.1:0-1884 GCA_031401875.1 Hyphomicrobiales bacterium
GGTGAGAATATGCTGTTCACGTTCGTTGAGTGCCGACAGCGCTTCGACCAGCATCCCGCGCCGCACGATGCGTTCTTCAGATTCGGCATAGGCTTCGTCTTGAAGCGGGCCTTCGTCCATCAAAGTATCTTGCCATTGACCTTCGCCGTCCTCGTTGAATGACACGTTGAGCGACGTATCGCCGCCGTTCGCCATCCGCCGGTTCATGCTGATCACTTCGGCTTCGGTAACGCCGAGATCCTTGGCAATTTTCTTTACGTCCGCAGGCTTAAGATCGCCGTCTTCAAACGCTTCCAATTGGCTCTTCATCCGGCGCAGGTTGAAAAACAACTTCTTTTGCGCCGCCGTCGTGCCCATTTTGACAAGGCTCCACGACCGCAGGATGAATTCCTGCATCGATGCCTTAATCCACCACATTGCATAGGTCGCAAGGCGGAACCCGCGATCAGGCTCAAATTTCTTGACGCCCTGCATCAGGCCGATATTGCCTTCGGAAATCAGTTCGGAGACCGGCAGGCCATAGCCACGATACCCCATTGCGATTTTCGAGACGAGCCGCAGATGCGACGTGACCAGCTGCTCGGCGGCCTTGGTATCGCCATGCTCTTGAAAGCGTTTGGCGAGCATATATTCCTGCTCGGGCTTGAGCACCGGGAATTTGCGGATTTCGCTCAAATAACGGTTAAGGCTGGCATCCCCCCCAAGGGCAGGAATAGTCGCCGGAACATTCTTTTTATCAGACATGTTTTCCTCTTTCGTTGTGCTTCCCGTCGGGCCTCATCAAGCACCCTGATGGTCAGCGTTTCCTGTTGATCCTCATGCTCGAAGCTGACTTAACAGAAGCTGCATATCTTCTGGTAAACTGCTATCGAACCGTAAAGTTTCTCCAGTCACAGGATGAATAAACCCCAGCGACGCGGCGTGCAATGCCTGTCTGCTGAATTTGGACTGATTTAGTCCGATTTTGTAAGGGTTTTGTCGATTAGAATAAACGGCATCACCAATCAGCGGATGCCCGATATGGGCCATATGCACCCGCACCTGGTGTGTCCGTCCGGTTTCGAGCGTGCATTCGACAAGCGCGGTTTTGGCAAAATTTTCGACCATCCGGTAATGGGTGACTGCGTGTCGGCCCTTATTCTCTGGCAAAACCGCCATTTTCTTGCGGTTGATGGTTGAACGGCCGATCTGCGTTCGAACCGAGCCTACAGGCGGGGCAGGCACGCCGCTGACAATCGCGAAATATTTCCTTTCGATGTCATGCGTGGCAAATAGCTTGGCCAGCCCTTCATGCGCGCCGTCGCTCTTTGCTACAACAAGTAATCCCGACGTGTCCTTGTCGATGCGGTGGACGATGCCTGGACGTTCCACCCCGCCAATGCCCGAAAGCCTGTCGCGGCAGTGATGGAGCAAAGCATTGACCAATGTGCCGTCGGCATGGCCTGCGGCGGGGTGGACGACCAGCCCTGCCGGTTTGTTGACCACGATCAGATCGTCGTCTTCAAAAACAATATCGAGCGGAATGTCTTGGGCTTGGGCCTTGTCCGGTCTGGATGGTGGAACAGTTAATTCGAAACTTTGCCCTGCAAATTTCTTACTCGATGCGTCGGTCGCAAACTTGCCGCCAATTTGCAGCGCGCCTTCGATAATTAACGCTTGAATGCGGGCACGGGAGAATTGCGGCAAGGCTACGGCCAATGCGCTGTCAAGGCGTCCTTCACCCAGCATGCCTACCAATATGGTATTTCCTCCGCCCATGCGATAAACATGGGTGATGGCCCTGCATTTATCAAGGAAGCACCATGCCCAGTTGCTGGATTGGGCTGTGGAGGGCGGAAAAGAAGAATGCTGCGGTCTATTATTAGGGCAGGGTGATATAGTTGA
>JANNRX010000265.1:0-3136 GCA_031401875.1 Hyphomicrobiales bacterium
TCTTTCTCGGTTTGGTGGTCATAGCACGAGCAAAACACCCGATCCCGTCCCGATCTCGGCAGTTAAGTGCCGTCGCGCCAATGGTACTGCATCTTAAGGTGTGGGAGAGTAGGTCACCGCCAAACCTAGTAAGATACGCAACCTCTCTCAAAACGGTATCAATAAACCTCACGCAACCGCGTGAAGGCCGCGCACCAATCGCGCTCAAGTAGCGAAAGCGGGAGCGAACACAGACTGTCGCGGGATGGAGCAGCCCGGTAGCTCGTCAGGCTCATAACCTGAAGGTCACAGGTTCAAATCCTGTTCCCGCAACCAAATTTCTGAATTATATCAATGCCTTGTGCCCCGCTTAACCGCGGGGCTTTTGCATGCCCCCATTCCAGGTCAACAATAGGTCAACAAAAACGCCAAAACCGCAGCGATTCCAGTTGGATAGTAGCCCGACCGGACGCCGACCGCGCCAAAACCGCAGCCAACTGAGTTCGACGGGATCAAACATGTATTCGGCCCTTTCAAGCCCAACCGGCGCATCGTCGAACATACCCTAAATGGTCTCATCCTTGGGCCCGGTCGGTTTAGATGCGCTTCCCCACCGCCTCGACGAGGCGCTTTCGCATCAGGCCGCTTTCGGCCAACGTCGGTGAAGCTCGTCAATCACGAAGGCATGGGAATGATGGGGACCATGTTGCATCCGGTGGGGATGATCTGGCGGCAGGTCCGGATGGTCATGTGGCAGGACGCTGTCATCCTCGGCTGGCCATATCCGTAGAACGGCAACCAGCCCAAGCGCGCCTATTCCCGCCAGAAGCAGGGCCGCCACAGAAAGTCCTGCCCCGGCACCAACCCACCCTGCAAGCGGATAGGTCACCAGCCAACAGGCATGGCTGAGCGCAAACTGCGCGGCAAACACAGCGCCCCGGTCAGCCTCGCGGGCAGAACGGTTGATGATGCGGCCGATGGGTGTCTGGGTCAGGGAGAAGCCGAAGCCGATGAGCGCCCAGAGGGTGATCAGGCTGGCCAGCCCGGCCACCAGCGGCACCAGCGCCACACCCGCCACCATCAGCGCAGCACCCCCGATCATCACGGGGCGGTCGGTCGATCGCTCAAGGATGCGGGGCAGCAGGAACGCCGCCAGCATCGACCCCGCACCGAAGCCCGCGAAGGCCAGCGCGACGTATTCCTCACCCAGCCCCAACCGGGCCTGCACCAGAACGACCGTGTTGACGTAAACCATCGCCCCGGCTGCGGCGACAGCAGCTTCCATCACCATCAGCCCACGCAGGCGGGACGTTCGGGTGTAGATGCGGATGCCTTTGGTCACGTCGGCCCAGAAATGGCTGTCTTCGGAGCGCACGCGATCCGGCAGGCGCGCGGTCATCACCAGCAGGGCAGAGGCCACGAACCCCACGACCGTCCCTGCAAACAAAACCGGAAAGCTGACTATTGTCAGCAGCAACGCCGCGATCATGGGCGAAGCGAGTTGCTCCAGGTCCTCGGCCAAACGTAACAGCGAGAGGGCGTTGATGTAGTCGTCCTCGTCCCTCAGCACATCCGGAATCACCGCCTGAAAGGCCGGAGCAAAGCCTGCGGATGCCGCCTGAAGGAAGAAGATCAGCACATAGATCTGCCAGACCTGATCAACAAAGGGCAGGCAGGCAATCACGCCTGCGCGGATCAGGTCGAGCGCCACCAGGAAGGCCCGGCGCGGCAGGCGTTCGGCCACGGCAGCCGCCACCGGCGCCAACGTGACATACGCCACCATCTTGATTGCCAGCGCCGTGCCAAGAACGGCACCGGCATTGTCGCCTGCCAATTGCCATGCGAGCAACCCAAGCGCTACCGTCGCCAGACCCGTGCCCAGGAGCGCCACGATCTGTGCGGCAAAGAGGTGACGGAACGTCGGGTTGCGCAGGGCGCTTAGCATCACAAGAGCTTCGTCAGGGACCTGATCTCGGCCAGATCGTGATCGCCCCCGGCTGTCACACAATGGTCGATGTGATCATGGATCAGCGCGCGCTTCGCCTCAGCCACCGCGCGCTCAACGGCGTGCAGTTGCATGGCCAGATCGACGCAAGGTCGCCCCTCATCGATCATTCCGATAACCCGCCGCAAATGCCCCTCGGCACGTTTCAGCCGGGTGGCGATGGCAGGGTGACTTGCATGGACATGAGGTTCTGACATAAGAAAGGCGTATCCCCCACGGGGGGATAACACAAGAAACAAGAACGGCCCTGCGAACAGGGTTTCGCCGAGGAGCAGATGCACGGGTTGAACTGGGTCATTCGGCCGCTGGCAGTGCTGATGCTGCTGCTGTCACTGGGGTCCGCCCCGGTGGTAGATGCGCTGACCCATGGCCCCGGCACGCTGGCGGCTGAAGCGGATCACGCTGCCTGGCATGCCGAAAAGGGTGAGGTCTGGCAGGCTGACAGCCACCAGCATCACGACAGCACCGACCACGATCACGCAACGTCCGTCATTCTCGCATCGCAGGAAGCCGAGATCTTCGACATGCGAACAGCGGCCGAATTTGGCGATCTGCCTATACTGTCCGGGGCGATCCGGGATGGACCGCGACGGCCACCCCGGGAAACGGTCTGAAGACCTGAACCGGTCGGCGCCGTGAGTGCGCGGCCTTCCTCAGACCTTTCCATCACAGGACTATATCATGACAAGCACCACCCGGACGCCATCGCGCATCTGGCTAACCCTTGCCACGCTGGCCCTTGCCGCCCTGATGGCAGGCGCCGCCCTGGCCCATAACGTGACCGAAGGCGACGCCGGTTACGTGCAGGAGGTTTCCGGCTTCCTGCCGATCCCGTTCATCTATCTGGGCGCCAAGCACATGGTCACCGGATACGACCACATCCTGTTTCTGTTCGGCGTGATTTTCTTCCTCTACAAGATGAAGGACATCGGGATTTACGTCACGCTCTTCGCCATCGGGCATTCGACGACGATGCTGGCGGGCGTTTATTTCGGAACCAGTGTCAGCTCCTATCTTATCGACGCGATCATCGGCCTGTCGGTGGTCTATAAAGCGCTCGACAATATGGGGGCCTATCAGCGTTGGTTCGGCTTCCAGCCAGACACCAAGGTGGCAACGCTGATCTTCGGTTTCTTCCACGGCTTCGGCCTG
>JANNRX010000266.1:0-1576 GCA_031401875.1 Hyphomicrobiales bacterium
AAGGTCACAGGTTCAAATCCTGTCCCCGCAACCAAAAAAAAACACATCAATCGCTTGCTAACCGCCCTCTGGAGCGGCGTTTGCGTTTGCGCTGCCCGTGGAAGCACTGTGGAAGCAAGAGGGAGCGAAGTCCATGGTAGCAAGGCGAAAATCAAGATGTCTCATTCAAAGCACCCTTGTCAGGCGATGGCTCGTCGGCATCCGCTTTGATTATAGCCTGCAGATCGGCAAGATGGGTCTTTGTAAAGTAGATCGTCACCTCTTGATTGGCTAGAACGACAGGAACCTGGTTCTCCGTCTCCTGGACAATGCTTTCCGTCAAGGATTGCTTGGAGCCATTGGCGAACCTGAACATCGCCGAATGGTTCGGGCACAGGCAAAGATAGTTCTGATAGTGACGCCTATTCAATTCCGGCAGGAGTTCCACAGCTTCGAAAAAGTGCGTTCCGTTGTCGAGTCTGAAGGGAAGCACATCTTTGCAAATCTGACAAATTTGGTCCGCATCGGCGTTTGTATACTGCTGCTGCAAGTATTGATCGCTTTCAATCTTTACCTCCTCTCGACCAATGGTTACTGAGCGAGCCCGCTGGGCAGTTTGTCGTTCGGGGGCTGCAGATGCGCCGGCAGATACACGATCGCTTCGTCTCGACGGATTGACGGGTTCCTGATGTATCCGGCGCGGTTCAGTAACGACGCTGCCAAGGCGCAAATCTATGCCTATCTGGCGGGTCAGTTTCCGCGCCATTTCACCGAAGCCGGGCCACAATAGCCCGAAACTTTTCTTGGGGTCCGGATGCCAGTTTCGTTTGAGTGCCAGACGTTAGTGGCTAGGCATAGCGGCTCAAATTCTCAAGATTGTATATTTTATGATGCTAAAGTAGAGCGTTGCTGAAGGCATCTAGTTGTCGTGTCCCGGCAGGATACGGGGTGATTTGACGAAGAGATGGGGGTGGGACTTGTGCCAGTCCTTCATGGCCTGCATCGGCGTTCGGCTCCCAAGGACTGACTGTGGCAACTGGGTGTTGTAGAGTGTCACGTATCGCATGAGGGTCTTCGCCAGGTCGAGCGCGCTGTCGAAGCGGTTGGTTTTGAGTACGTCCGCGATGCGCCCGTTGAAGCGTTCGACCATGCCGTTGGTCTGAGGCGATTTCGGCGGGGTCAGCCGATGTTCGATGCCAAGCTCGACGCAGAGCTGGTCGAACTCATGGTCCCCCGAGGCGGCGCGCGCTCTTGAAGCGAAGAGCCGATCGGTGAACTCTTTTCCATTGTCGGTCAGTAGCTTGGTAATCCTGATCGGGCAGGCCCGGTTCAGATCGCGCAGAAACCTCCGGGCATTCGCTGCGGTCTTGGCGGGCATTATGCGCACGAACACCCATCGTGTCGCCCTGTCGATGGCTACGAACAGATAGCGCCGCGTGGTCTCGTCCGCCATCTGCGGCAGGTATTTCACATCGACATGCAGGAAGCCGGGTTCATAAGCCTTGAAGGTCTTGCGCGGCTCGGCAGGGGTTTTGGGCAGAAAGGCCTTGAGATTGCTCACACCGTACCGCCGCAAGCACCGATCCAAGCCTGACCG
>JANNRX010000267.1:0-4548 GCA_031401875.1 Hyphomicrobiales bacterium
CTTGTCGGCAATCGGGTCCAGCATGCGACCGATCGCCGAATATTGATGCCAGGCGCGCGCGAAATAGCCGTCAAAATAATCTGTCACCGCGGCAACCACGAAAAAAGCCAGCGCCCACCAGCGCATGCTCTCTTCCTTTGACCAGAAAAGAATTGCAACAATCGCCGGAACAGCGGCGATACGGGCGTATGTCAGGAGATTGGGCAGGGAAAACGGATTGCCCCGTTGGCGGGTCATGGGCTTGCTCGATTCGGGCAGCGTTACAGCTTTTTTACACTAGGCCAGAGAGCGTATCATGCTCAACCCATATGAACGATTTATACGGAAGACCATGGTGCTTTGAGATCAAGACATGGCAATGAAAGACAACATGACCACCCTGCCACCACGCCAGATGCATTTCACCTGTGAAAAACAGCCCGCAACAGGGTCGCGCGGCATGGTTGTCACCAACCACCCGCTGGCCTCGGCGGCCGGTGCCGAAATGTTGCTGGCGGGAGGAAACGCTGTTGACGCCGCCATTGCCGCGCTTTTCGCGCTGAGTGTTGTCGAACCGATGATGGTGGGTGTGCTGGGCGGCGGTATCACCCATCTGCGATTGCCCAATGGCAAGCATGTGATCATGGACGGGTTGAGCACGGCACCCGCCGCGGCCAGTGCTGCGATGTATCAGCCGCTCACGGACGGATTGCCCGCCGCACGCGAGACCGCAGGGCGCAACAACAGCATCGGCGCGCTTGCGGTGGCTGTGCCCGGCGCACTCGCAGCCTGGTGCCAACTGCTCCGCAGTCACGGAAGCAGGGAACTGCCCGAGGTCATGGCGCCCGCGATACGTCTTGCGGAAAACGGCTTCACGGTGACGCCCTATCTGGCGGATTGCGTGCGTGATTGCATGGCTGATCTGGCGCTTGATGCAGGCCTTGCAGCATTGTTCCTGCCCGGTGGCGCGCCCATCGCGACTGGCATGCGGCTGGTACAGCAGGATTATGCACGCACACTCCGGTTGATCGCAACAGAGGGACCAGAGACGCTGTATGGCGGAAGTCTGGGGGAGGCCGTTGCGATAGCTCTGGAAAAGGCAGGCGGCCTTGTCACCCTGGCCGATTTTGCGGGCTATGCGCCGCTGGTGCGTGAACCCATATCCAGTCTCTACCGTGGCTATACCATCATCGGTCCTCCACCGCCTGCTTCCAGTGGTGTGCATATCGCACAGATGCTCAATCTGCTTGAAGGGTACGACATCAGGGCCATGGGCTTTGGTGCGCCGGAGACACTGCATTGCATGGCGGAAGCCATGAAGATAGCCTTCGCGGACCGCGCTTTTGCCACTGCCGATCCCGCTTTTGTGGCAGTGCCCGTGGAACGGCTTATCTCTAAATGTTACGGCGATGAGCGGCGGCGGGCCATCGATCCGCTGCGGACAAAACTCTGGGCACCTGGTCTCTCCTTGCGGGAATCCGCCGATACCACCCATATCACCGTTGCCGATAGCGACGGTTGCGTCGTCAGCTCGACCCAGACCATCAACGGGCTTTTCGGGGCCTGCCTGCAAATTGCAGGAACCGGCATGCTGGCCAACAATTACATGCTGAATTTTGATCCGCACCCTGGCCGTGCACTGTCTATTGCGCCGGGCAAGCGCGTTTTCACCTCGATGGCCCCGATGATGGCGGTCCGGGATGGAAAGCTTCTCCATGCGCTCGGACTGCCGGGCGGGTTGCGGATTTTCCCGTCCGCATTCCAGGCCCTCGTCAATCTGCTCGACCATGGCATGAGCGTGCAGCACGCCGTTGAAGCCCCACGGATCTGGACAGAGGGCGCGGCTCTTGAGCTGGAACCGGCTTTCCCGGATGAGACGGCGGCAGCGCTGGCAAGCCGTGGCCATGCCATCAGCCGGGTCAACCGCATCGCCGGCGGCATGAATGCAATCTCCTTCCTGCCGGATGGCCTTATGACCGGTGCCGCGTGTTGGCGGGCCGATGGAACACCGGTCGGTATTTCAGGCGGTCTGGCCCGTGCCGGTGTGCGATTTTCGATAGCCTGAGGAATGCCTGTGCCACAGCCAACCGCCCCACTGACCATTGTCGTTCTCGACATTCTTCCTGCCGCGCGCGCTGCCCAAATGCGGGCATTGTTGCCACCAGGTTTTACCCTGAAACACGCGACAGAACAGGGAGAGGCGCATCTCCTTGAGCTTATCCGCGAGGCGGATTTCGCCATTACCGGGCAAGTGATTGTCAGCGCGAAAATGCTGCGACAGGCGACACGTCTGAAGCTCCTGCACAAATGGGGCGTGGGCGTGGACACGATCGATATCGCTGCCGCCCAGGATCTCGGTATCGGTGTTGCCCGTACCACCGGGAGCAATGCCTTGCCGGTCGCGGAATTCACGATAGGCCTGATGCTCTCCGCGCTCCGCTGCATGGCCTACGCGCATCATCAATTGAAGCAAGGCCATTGGCATGGGCCAGGCAAACTGCCCGCGCCGACCATGTTGCTGTCAGGAAAAACAGTGGGCCTCATCGGGCTGGGCGCCATCGGCCAGAATGTTGCGCGCCTGGTGCAGGGTTTTGGCTGCCGGGTACTCTACACGAAGCCAACCCGGCTGTCTCTGGAGGCTGAGGCGGCTCTCAAGGTACACCATGCCAGTCTCGACGAGTTGCTGGAAGAAGCCGATGTCGTATCGCTGCATTGCCCTCTGACGCCGGAAACGGCTGGCCTCATCGACAGCAGGGCGCTTGAGCGCATGAAGCGCACGGCGGTGCTGGTCAATGTGGCGCGCGGTGGGGTGGTGATCGAGGAGGATCTTGTCAGAGCGTTGCGCCAGAAGACCATCATGGCTGCGGCGATGGATGTTTTTTCCGTGGAACCGTTGCCGTCCGACAGTCCGCTTCTTGGCATTGATACACTGGTTCTGACACCGCATCTTGCTGCCGTAACGGCTGACACCTTCGAACCCACGGTGAAACGCATGTTCGAGAATATCCGTCGCGTCTCCTGTGGGGAATCCGTACCGGAGCGGGACCATGTTGCTTAAGGCTTGTCGGTGGCACCCAGAAAAGCTTCCCACAGCTTCTCGACAAAGGCAGGCTCCAGATCCCGTGTGATGAACACGAAGCGGCTGCGCCGATCCGCATCCGGCCAGCGTTCCAGAATATGCGGGGGGTGAAACACCGTCTGCACGCCATGGATGATCACGGGATTATCCGGCTTTTCCGCGATCTTCACGATGGCCTTCAGCCGCAGCAGCTTGGGACCATGCACCGAGCGCAGCAGTTCCTGAAACAGGGCGAAACTCTCGGCACCAATCGCCTTTTCCGTGCTGAAAGCGTGGGCGCGGATCGAGGCATCGTGGCGGTTGATGTCCTGTCGGTCCTGGTCACGGGCGGCAGCCGATGCACCATTCGCCTCTTCATCCAGATGCAGCGAGCCATCGGCATGACGGTGTGCATTGCGGCCAAGGCTCGCCAGAAGCTCCTCGTCCCGTAGCCAGCGACTGACATCAGGCATCTTGGTGGCAGGATTGAACAGACCGCAGTCAAGCAGGGAATCCGCTGTCGCCTGACCCACCTCCAGCATCAAGGCGGCGGGATTCAGTGTCTGGAGCCGCAGCTTCAGGGCGGCGAGCAAAGCGGGCTCATCGACCAGTTCCGTCTTGGTCAGCACCAGCCGGTCCGCCACCGCCGCCTGCCGCAAGGCTTCCGGTTGCGTGTCGAGCGTAGCGAGGCCGTTCACCGCATCAATGACGGTCACCACACCCTCAAGGCTGTAGCGCAATCCAAGATAGGGATGCGCCATCACAGTCTGGAGAATGGGTGCTGGATCAGCAAGCCCGGTTGTCTCTATCACGACACGGCGGAAGGGCATGATCCTGTTGTTGTCGCGTTTGCGCAGCAGGTTTTCGAGGGTATTCAATAGATCGCCCCGGATCGTGCAGCACAGACAGCCCGATTGCATCAGCACAAGGCCTTCCTCCGCCGTCTCAAGCAGAAGGTGATCCAGCCCGATCGCACCAAATTCATTGACGATGACAACCGTATCGGAAAGAGCGGGCTCTCTCAGCAGACGGTTCAGCAGTGTAGTTTTTCCTGCCCCAAGAAAGCCGGTAATCACCGTAAGTGGGATGGGTGGAACAGGCCCTTTGGAGGAAAGCGTCATGCAACTACGGTCAGAACACCAGATTGCGATGCATGATTGTCATTCGTCGTCGACGATTTGTTTCTTTTTCAAGGGAGCAGCCTTGGGGCTTGTTTTGGCTTTGGCCAGTTCCTTTGGCTTTGCTGCCGCCTTATCTTTTGCTGAGGATTCGGCTTTTGCAGAAACACCTGCTTTTGCTCTTGTTTGGACCGTTGCAGCGACTGCCGCCTGACGGGGACGGATTGCAGCCGCCGCACCGGGTTTTGGTCCCGATGTGATGACACCAGGAAGTTGCAGGGGTGAGCCGTTCCCGGCGGCTCCATTGCGTTGTTCCGCAGGCTGCGGGGACGCGGCCCTTGCAGCAGCAGGGCGGATTGCGGCCTGTGATGCAGGTGTCTCAAATCCGGGAAC
>JANNRX010000268.1:0-14053 GCA_031401875.1 Hyphomicrobiales bacterium
AGCGCATCATAGTCGCCCAGTATTCCGATGATCGGCCCGCCTTCGCCGGCCTCTCCGATAATGGCCGTCGGAATGCCTGCGACATTCTCCGTGATCCGGAACCCCTGCGCAAGCAATTCAGCCTTGTGTTCGGCACAGGAGCGCGCCTCGGTGTAGCAGACTTCCGGCATGCCCCAGACACGGTCGCTGAGTGCGATAAAGCGCGGTTTAATCTCGTCGATCCGCTTCCAGACGTCGCTGCGGTTGTCCATACCTGTCGCTCCCGGTTGTTTGTGGTCATGACTATAAACATCGCAATTTTTTTGTCAGGACATGCTTGTGACAAAGAAACAATTTTACAACCCCCAGCCAATAAGCTTGCAAAATCGACCCGACAGCGCTTGCCTATTGGCCCGCGTTTCGATTAAGGAACGCGGCAGGCTGCGGTAGCTCAGTGGTAGAGCACACCATTGGTAAGGAGAAGCTCTTTCTTCTTAAGCTATTGTAAAGATTGGGTTTATAGAGTACTGGACTAACTGCGGGGTAATCCCCGGGGTAAAATTCGCTGCGGTAGCTCAGTGGTAGAGCACACCATTGGTAATGGTGAGGTCGAGAGTTCAATCCTCTCTCGCAGCACCATCCAGCCTCAAAAACGGTCAAATCCGGTAGGTTGGGTGAGTGACAGGGCAGAAAATAGCTCCATTTTTCCAGATTTTCTGTTTTCCTTCGCCGCAACGCCTTTTCCCGGAACCAAAATCCCTCGCGTCGAGCACCTATCCAGTTTTGGCCTGCTGCCGGTTTCGTGGACACCGGGTTAAGCTAACCCCATTTTGTTTTCGAACTCAACCGGGCTGACGTAGCCGATGACGGAGTTGCCCGATGCCTACGGCGATGTGCGCTCCTGAGGAAAGGGCAACGCCTGATCCTCTTTTTCCGGAGTCGTCATCTGGCTGTCACCTCTAATGGCAAAAACAGGCGCAGTTGATGACTTCTGGAGAATTCCATGCGCCGCATCCTGCTTGCTGCAACTGCCACCATTTTTGCCTGCGGTACTGCTTTTTCCAACGAGTTGAAGGAGTTTCCTTCTGCGCTCGTGGGCCACGCTATCCTGCCGGCGGCCACCATTATTCCTGCTCCGGCTGATGCACCGGCCGATCTCAAAATGGCTGGCAAATATGTGTCACCAATGCGCCGGGTTGAAGCTATCGGCACTGTAATGGGCCGTTCCGCTGGCCGCCCGACGGGCATTTCGACACCCTTTCAGGGACAGCCGGTTCAGGGCCATTCCGGTATCAAGCGCATGCCCGACGGCTCTTTCTGGCTGCTGACAGACAATGGCTTCGGCTCGAAGTTGAACTCACCGGATTCCATGCTTTTCCTGAACCGTTACAGGATCGACTGGGCAACGGGACAGATGGAAAGGTTGCAGACCATTTTCCTGTCTGATCCTGACAAGAAGGTTCCGTTCCGTATCGTTCACGACGGCACCGAGAAGCGTTATCTGACAGGTTCTGATTTTGATCTCGAAGGCTTTCAGATCATTGGAGACAAGATCTGGATCGGCGAAGAGTTTGGCCCCTTCCTCATCCGCACGGATATGACCGGCAAGGTTGAAGCCGTGTTTGAAACAGAAGTCGATGGCAAGGTTGTGCGGTCTCCCGACCATCCTGCGGTGCAGGCGCCTGCCACGCCCGCAACGCCAGTTGAAACTGTTGTTCGCCGGTCACGCGGCTATGAGGGTCTTGCCTCTTCCAAGGACGGTCGTTTCCTCTACGGTCTTCTGGAAGGCCCGCTCTGGGACATGGCCACCAAGGATTGGGAATCCGTCAATGGCCGCCAGTACCTCCGCATTGTCGAATTTGATGTGCAGGCTGGTAAATGGTCCGGGCGCCATTGGAAATATGTGCTTGATCAGAACGGCCTCGCCATCGGTGATTTCAATATGATTGATGCCTCCACCGGCCTCATCATCGAGCGTGATGACAACGAGGGAGTTCCCGAGAAAGCCTGCCCGGCTGGAACCCGGGCTGAAACATGCTTCCATGCCCTGCCCAAGGTCAAGCGTGTCTGGAAGATAGAAATGAATGAAGCCAATGTCGGTCAGGCTGTCCGCAAGATCGGATATATTGACCTGTTGAAGATCGCTGATCCGAACAAGAAGGCGCGTGTGCCCTTGTCCAATGGACACTTACAGATGCCGTTCTTCACCATCGAGAATGTCGATGTTGTGGATGCTGACCATATCGTGGTGGGCAACGACAACAACCTGCCATTCTCTTCCAGCCGTGATCCGAACAAGGCAGATGACAACGAGCTTGTCCTGCTGCGTGTGCCGGAATTGCTCAACGCGCGCTGAAGAGTTTGTCCACAGCCTGTCATACAATTGTTGCAAGCGAATTCTAGCCCAGACCAGCACGCGTAAGGAGTTCTGATGCTTGAGATAAACAATGTCAGTCGGACTTTCGGATCCAAGCGGGCCGTCGACGACGTCTCGCTCAGGATTGAACGGGGCAGCTTTGTTGGAGTGATTGGGCGCTCGGGTGCGGGCAAGTCCACGCTTCTGCGCATGATCAACCGTTTACAGGATGTATCAGCGGGCAGCATCGTCTGGAACGGACAGGACGTAACGGGACTCAAGGGGCAGGCCCTGCGCGACTGGCGTGCTTCATGCGCCATGGTCTTTCAGCAGTTCAACATCGTTGGCCGTCTCGATGTGATGACCAACGTGCTGATGGGGCGGTTGAACCATACCACTCACATGCGCTCGCTGTTGAAACTCTGGACACCGGAAGATCGTGCCATCGCAGTGTCTGCTCTTGAACAGTTCGACATGACAGCCATGGCCGGTCAGCGTGCGGAATCGCTTTCGGGTGGCCAGCAGCAGCGCGTGGCCATCGCCCGTGCACTCGTGCAGGAGCCAGAGATTGTTCTGGCCGACGAGCCGATCGCCTCTCTCGACCCGCGCAACACCAAGATCGTGATGGACAGTCTGCAGCGCCTCAACAAGCACTTTGGCATCACAGTGATATGTAATCTGCATGATCTTGATATTGCCAAGGATTATTGCGGCCGCCTGATCGGGATGGCGCAAGGCAGGGTAGTGTTCGATGGCGCTCCTGAGGAGTTGACTGAAAGCGTTGCCCGCGAATTCTACGGCCTTGAAGCACACGAAGCGATGACTGTGGTGCCCCCTGTGGTCGTTCCTGTGCGCGGTCTTGAACCCATTGCCGCCTGATCGGTTTTCCACTGTCAACCAACCAAACGAGGATACAGACCATGTCAATGACCCGTCGCCTGCTGCTGGCAGCCGCTGCCACCGTTCTCACCATCACTGCCGCTTCTGCACAGGACTGGAAAGCCAGATATCCTGAGCTTGTTTACGCCGTTGTTCCAGCCGAGAACGCTTCCGGCGTCACCGAGCGCCTGGGCCCGTGGATGGCCTATCTCTCCAAGGAACTTGGCGTAAAGGTGACGCTGCGCATTGCATCAGACTATGCAGCTGTGATCGAGGGCCAGCGCGCTGGATCAATCCACATTGGTGACTACGGCCCCTCGTCCTACATCCGCGCACATACCGTTACAAATGGCGGCGTTGAAGCCTTTGCAGCCCAGATGAATGCTGACGGTTCAACGGGCTATTTCTCGGTTGCTTACGCCAAGGCATCTGCGGCTGGTGCAAAACTTGAGGACTTCAAAGGCAAAAACCTTTGCCTGGTCGACCCTAACTCGACCTCGGGCAACAATGTACCATTGTTCTCAATGAGCAAGATGGGCATCGAGCCAGAAAAGTTCTTTGCCAAGGTCGTCAGCGCTGGAAGCCATGAGAATGCTGTTCTCGCTGTGCAGCAGGGCACTTGCGATGTGGCGTTCAACTGGTGGAACTCGGAGACTGATTCCAACCTGACACGTATGGCAAACAAGAACATGGTCAAGGCAGACGATTTCAAGATCGTGTTTCGCTCTGACAAGATTCCAGGTTCACCCTATGCATATCTCAGTGCGTTGCCAGCTGACCTGAAGGCCTCCATCGCCAAGGCATTCTTTGATGCACCAACCAAGGACAAGGCAGCATTTGATCGCCTGTTTGATGGCAAGGCACCAAGCTTTGCCGCCATGAAGCACGCTGACTACACCGTGATTGCTGATCTCCAGAAGTTTGTCGACAGCCTGCGCAAGAAGAGCGGCTCGTAAAAGTTTCCACCCACAAAGGGCGTCGTCGGCATTCGGCGGCGCCCTTTTCTTATTTCAGTGAGGGCCGAGCATGGCGTCCGCAGTACCCATTCTGCCCGATTACCGCATTGCGGAACTGTCTGCCCCCTATCGGCAAGAGCTTGCTGTCAAGCGACGGATGACGGTCATCGGTGTTCTCGTTCTTGCAGTCCTTACCTTGATCGCAAGCAGGGTTGCGGAGGTTGAACCTGCCAAGCTCGTCGCAAACATCGACCGCTTCACAGACTATTTCGGACGCCTGTTCTACCTCGACACCGGAGCCTCTGTCTTCACGGATGTACGGGAATGGTTCTGGGGACTACGCAACTGGAGCAGACATATCTTCGATACGTTGCTGATCGCTTACCTTGGCACATTGTTTGGTGCCATCGGCGCTTTCCTTTTGTGCTTTGCTGCGACAGTTAATCTGGCCGCAAACCCGACTCAACGTTTCTTTGCGCGCCGTTTTCTCGAATTCTGCCGAACGGTTCCAGAGATTGTTTTTGCCCTGATCTTCGTCGTGGCCTTCGGTCTGGGGCCTGTGCCCGGTGTTCTCGCCATCATGATCCATACCTTCGGGGCGCTGGGCAAACTGTTTGCCGAGGTTGTCGAGAATATCGACATGAAGCCGGTTGAGGGCGCAATCGCATCGGGTGCAACACGCTGGCAGGCGATCCGCTACGCCGTGGTTCCACAGGTGTTGCCGAACTTTGCCAGCTACGCATTGCTACGGTTCGAGATCAACGTGCGAGGCGCATCCGTGATGGGCTTCGTGGGCGCTGGCGGCATTGGCCAGGAACTAATTACGGCAATCCGCAAATTTTACTATTCCGACGTCTCAGCCATCCTTCTGCTGATCATCGCTACGGTCATGATCATCGATATTGTGACAGAGCGGATACGACACAGCCTGATTTCTATGGAGCATGCAAAATGAAACGGTCCCGCATGTTTCCGGATCAGACGCAGATCAGGCTCGCCCATCCTGGGCTTGTTCATGTTCCACCGCGCGAAAAGTACCTGCCGTTCGTGGTCGCTGCCTTGCTATTGGCCATTGCCATTTTTGCCATGTTCAGGCTCGAATTTTCGTTGTCCCGGCTCGGCACTGGCATCATTCAACTGGGTACATTTCTGGGTCTGATGGTTCCGCCATCGCCTGGCACGCAGTTTTTTGCTCTTTTGCATGCGCTGGCGGAAACAGTTGCCATCGCTTTCCTTGGTACATTGCTGGCGGCCATCCTGGCGTTTCCGCTGGGCTTTCTGGCTGCACGAAATACCATGGCAAACGCCATTGTCCGCTTTATGACACGACGCTTCTCGGACACGATCCGCGGTGTTGATACGCTGATCTGGGCATTGATCTGGATCAATGTTGTTGGTCTTGGTCCCTTCGCGGGCGTTCTCGCCATAATGACAAGTGACATTGGCGCGTTTTCGAAACTATTTTCCGAGGCTATCGAGGCTATCGATCGCAAGCCTGACGAAGGTGTTGTTTCAACCGGCGGCTCCAGGTTTCACGCCATCCGGTTTGGCATCGTGCCACAGGTCATGCCTGTGCTCATCAGTCAGGTGCTCTACTACTTTGAATCCAACACCCGCTCGGCAACGATCATCGGCATTGTCGGTGCCGGTGGTATCGGACTGTACCTTGCCGAGACAATCCGAACGTATAATTGGGACAAAGTCGCCTTCATCATTCTGATGATCCTCCTGACAGTAGCAATCATTGACGTTCTGTCATCCCGGTTACGTCTGGCAATCGTCGGACATAAGACAATGACATCGTGAACTCTGTCACCTAACCGTCACAAAGGTTTGGCAACACCCCCGACATGGCCCTCACCCTTTCCCAACAAGACTCTGATACTATTGCATCACGACGCGTTGTCATGGCTGCCCTAGCAAGGGCTGAGCATCGGGAGCTCCAGGAACCACTGACAAGGCATTGGCGTGATATGGATATCCGTGATCTGCGTGCACCCGAGATTGGCCTTGTAATGGTGCAGGGCCGTATCGGCGGCGATGGAGCGGCGTTCAACATGGGAGAGGCAACTGTTGCCCGCGCTGTAGTGGAGTTGCCTGGCGGCTTACGAGGCTATGGTCAGCGGCTGGGTCGTGACATTGCTACAACCCGGCTCGCGGCTGTCGTTGATGCTCTTTGGCAGGATGCTGGTGCGCGCAGCCTTGTTGAGGCCGAGATCATCGAACCCATCCGTCGCCGCATTGCTGCCGAGAAAGCGCAAAGCAAGGCTGAGGCAGCCGCAACCAAGGTTGATTTTTTCACTCTGGTGAGGGGAGAATCCGAAACATGAGTCTCGCCGCTTCATCCCGCCTCGCGAGTGGCTTTCAGGAGCCTGTTTTCGACAGCCAGCATGCGTTTCGCGCTGCGATGGATGCTCTTGCCAACCCGGGGCGAATTTTGCCTGCTGGTCGGGGATTGCAGTCATCGCCATTGTCCACTGCGGCGGCAACACTCGTTCTTGCTCTTTGTGATTATGAGACTTCCTTGTTTCTGGCTCCGTCAGTTGCGGGTCGGCACGGTGTTTCGGATTACCTGCGTTTTCATACGGATGCGCTGCTTGTGGCCGAACCCTCTGCAGCGGCCTTTGCCATTGTGGATCTGTTATCTGACACATTGGATCTGTCCGCGTTTTCCCAGGGAACACCGGAGTATCCTGATCGGTCCACTACAGTGATTGCTATCGCCAGCAACCTGACGGATGGTCAGCGGCTTGCCTTCACAGGCCCTGGAATTGCCACGAAAGCCGAGCTGCGGGTTGCCGGTCTGCCTGGTGATTTTGCCGGTCAGTGGCGGGCCAATCATGCCGGTTTCCCGCTCGGCGTGGATATCCTGTTTGCAACAGAAAATTCCATCGTCGGCTTGCCGCGCAGCGCATGCCTTGCCGGGGAGCATCACTGATGTATGTCGCGGTCAAAGGGGGCGAGCGTGCCATAGCCAATGCGCACCGTCTGCTCGCGGACAACCGGCGGGGCGACCGCACGGTCAGCGAGATCGGTGTCGATCAGATCAGCGAACAGTTGTCACTCGCCGTCGACCGCGTGATGACCGAGGGGTCATTGTATGACCGCAATCTGGCAGCTCTCGCGATCAAGCAGGCGCGCGGAGATCTGATCGAGGCAATCTTTCTCGTCCGGGCCTATCGCACAACGTTACCACGCTTTGGCTTTTCCCAGCCGCTGGATACTGCCGACATGTCTGTGCGTCGACGCATCTCTGCCACGTACAAGGACCTGCCGGGCGGACAGGTGCTCGGCCCCACCTTTGATTATACCCACCGGTTGCTTGATTTCATGCTTGCGGCGGAAAGCGAAACACAGCTGCCTGCGACAGCGCCTATTGACGTGGACGAACGCATGCCGCGCGTCACCGACATCATTGCCGGCGAAGATATGATCGAGCGCAATCCGGAATCCCTTGATGGACAACCTGTTGGCGATCTGACGCGCGATCCGCTGGCATTTCCTGCCGATCGCGACCTGCGGCTGCAGAACCTGGCGCGGGGTGATGAAGGTTTTCTTCTGGCGCTGGGCTATTCCACACAGCGCGGTTACGGGCGCAACCATCCTTTCGTCGGTGAAATCCGCATGGGAGAGGTTGAGGTGGAGATGATGATACCGGACCTGGGCTTTGCGGTTCCCCTTGGCGATCTAACGGTCAGCGAATGCCAGATGGTCAATCAATTCAAGGGCTCAAAGACGGAGCCGCCCCGCTTCACGCGGGGTTATGGTCTCAGCTTTGGCCATTGCGAACGCAAGGTGATGTCCATGGCGCTGGTCGATCGGGCGCTTCGTGCGGCTGAGTTCGACGAAGAGCGCAAGGGCCCCGCGCAGGATGAGGAGTTTGTCCTGTCGCATTCGGATAACGTGCAGGCCACAGGCTTCGTCGAGCATCTCAAATTGCCGCACTATGTTGACTTTCAGGCCGAGATTTCGATGTTGCGCAAGATGCGTTCTGAAATGGGACAGCGCGCCGTGCAGCCAGCAGCAGAGGCCGCCGAATGACAACCACCTATAACTTCGCCTATCTTGACGAGCAGACCAAGCGGATGATCCGCCGCGCGATCCTCAAGGCCATCGCAATTCCCGGCTACCAGGTTCCCTTTGCCAGCCGCGAGATGCCCATGCCCTATGGCTGGGGCACTGGTGGCGTCCAGGTAACAGCGGCCATTCTCGGACCGAAGGATGTGCTGAAGGTGATCGATCAGGGGGCGGATGACACCACGAATGCTGTCTCCATCCGGGCGTTTTTCGCCAGGACAGCCAATGTTGCCGTGACGACGCGGACAGTCGAAGCGACGATTATCCAGACGCGTCACCGCGTCCCGGAGGAGGCTCTGACAGCGGACCAAATTCTGGTCTATCAGGTTCCGATCCCCGAGCCGCTGCGATTCCTTGAGCCTCGCGAGACAGAGACGCGCACCATGCATGCATTGTCTGAGTATGGCCTCATGCATGTGAAGCTGTACGAGGACATCGCCAGGCACGGTCATATCGCCACCGCCTATGCCTATCCGGTTGAGGTCGCTGGCCGCTATGTCATGGATCCGTCCCCGATTCCGAAATTCGACAATCCCAAGATGAACCAGTGTCCGGCGCTGCAGCTCTTTGGTGCAGGCCGGGAGAAGCGCATTTACGCGGTCCCGCCCTACACTACAGTCGTCTCTCTCGACTTCGAGGACTACCCTTTCGAACGCAACACGTTTGCTCATCCCTGTGCGCTCTGCAACGCAACAGACAGCTACCTTGATGAAGTTGTGACCGATGACAAGGGTGGGCGGATGTATGTCTGCTCGGATACGGACCACTGCGAAGAGCGGCGCGCCAACGGGCACCGTGGTAATCAGCTGGCGGATGCGCCATTGGACGCGATGCCGCGCATTGAGGCTGCCGAATGACCGTTCCACTTTTGACTGCCGGGGGCCTGACCAAGCGCTATGGCGGCATCAACGCCTGCGCCCATATTTCCTTCACGCTTGATGAAGGTGAAGTACTTGCCATTGTGGGTGAATCCGGCTCGGGAAAATCAACCCTGCTGAACATTCTTGCCGGCCGCATGACCCCGGATGCCGGTGATGTCCGTTATCGCATGCGTGATGGTGTTGTTCGCAACCTTGCTGATCTGGGCGAAGCGGAGCGCCGTCTGCTGATGCGCACAGACTGGGGCTTCGTGCACCAGGACGCGAGCCATGGCCTGCGTATGAATGTGAGTGCCGGTGGCAACATCGGTGAGCGTCTCATGGCCATCGGTGATCGCAATTACGGTGATATCCGTCTGTCGGCAGCCGACTGGCTGACGCGTGTCGAGATCGATACGGATCGCATGGACCATAAGCCGACAACCTATTCGGGTGGTATGCGGCAGCGGTTGCAGATCGCCCGCAATCTCGTCACCAGCCCGCGCCTTGTGTTCATGGATGAGCCGACCGGCGGTCTCGACGTATCGGTACAGGCGCGATTGCTCGATCTCATTCGCGGTCTTGTGGCCGACATGGGGCTTGCGGTCGTTCTGGTGACGCATGACCTTGCTGTCGCGCGTCTTCTTTCCCATCGTATCCTTGTCATGAAACAGGGCCATGTCATTGAGACGGGACTGACTGACCGCGTTCTCGATGATCCGCAGGCTCCCTACACGCAGCTTCTCGTTTCCTCGGTGCTTGCCGCATGACCCTTCTGAATGAACCCGTTCTCTCGGTAAAGGGGCTTACAAAGGGCTTCACGCTGCATCTCCATGGGGGTGTACAGCTGCCTGTGGTGGAAAACGCTGCCTTCGATCTTTTTGCCGGGGAGTGTGTTGTGCTGGGCGGCCCCTCAGGTGCGGGCAAGTCGTCAATCCTCAAGATGATCTACGGCAACTATCTGACCGGTGCGGGCGAAATCCGCATGCGGCACGATGGTGCAATGATCGATCTTGCCTCCGCCAACACACGCACGATCCTTGCAGTAAGGCGTCGCACAATGGGCTATGTCAGCCAGTTCCTGCGTGTCATTCCGCGGGTGGCAACGCTGGATATCGTTACCGAGCCGGCACTTGCAGCTGGTCTTTCAAGCGAGGAAGGCCGCGCCCGTGCAGCGTCGATTCTGACACTGCTCAACCTGCCCGAAAGGCTGTGGTCGCTGCCGCCTTCCACCTTTTCGGGTGGAGAGCAGCAGCGCGTCAATATCGCACGCGGCTTCGCAGGCAATCACAGCCTGCTGATTCTCGATGAACCGACAGCGTCACTCGATGCAGTCAACCGAAATGCTGTGCTGACACTCATCGAGCAGCGTAAGGCCCAAGGAGCAGCTTTCCTCGGGATCTTCCACGATCAGGAGATGCGTGAGCGTGTAGCGGACAGAATAGTCGACGTCAGTGCGTTTGCGCCTTGCGTGCGGGAGGCAGCATGAACACGCAGCCACAACCTGACTGGTCACCGCAAGGCACTCACACGCGGCTTTCACACGAGCCGCTGATCCATCCCACCGCGCAGGTCAGCGTCTCGACTATCGGCCGCTACACCGAGATCGCCGAACGCTGCAAGGTGAGCGAAGCGGAGATTGGCGACTATTCCTACATGATGCAGGAATGCGAGGTGTGGGCGGCCAGAATTGGCAAGTTTGTCAACATGGCCTCCCATGTCCGGCTCAATGCCACCAACCATCCGACCTGGCGGGCGACGCTGCATCATTTCACCTACCGCGCCAATGACTACTGGCCGGATGCCGACCGCGAAGAATCGTTGTTCAAGTGGCGACGAGACAACGCTGTCACGATCGGACACGATGTCTGGATCGGCCACGGTGCAACGGTTTTGCCAGGTGTGACTGTCGGCAATGGTGCCGTGATCGGTGCGGGCGCTGTGGTCAGCAAGGATGTTGCCTCCTACACCATCGTCGGCGGCGTTCCCGCCAGACTGATCCGTGAGCGCTTTGACGCAGCCACGGGCAACCGTCTTGATCGCATGGCCTGGTGGGACTGGAGCCACGGGCAGCTCAGGGATGCATTGGATGATTTCCGGTCGCTTGAAATCACGGCCTTTCTGGACAAGCACGAGAAACACGCATGACAAGGCAAATCTTTACCAACGCAGAAATCGTTACAGCCCATGACCGCTTCCGGGGTTTTGCAGTGGTCAGCAACGGAGTGATTGAAGAGGTTGGAACCGGCAAGGCACCGGAAACAGGTATTGATCTGGGGGGTGATTTTCTGCTGCCTGGTCTTGTTGAAATCCATACGGACAATCTTGAGGCACACTATATGCCACGCCCGAAAGTGGAGTGGAATGTTGTCAGTGCCGTGCTTTCCTATGATTCCCAAATCGCAGCATCGGGCATAACCACGGTGTTTGATTCCCTGCGTATTGGCATTGACGAGCACGAGCTTGTGGCGGGCGCAGGCACAATGGTTGACACCTTTGCACACACCATTGCCCAGGCCGGTGCAGCAGGTTATCTGAAGGCCGAGCACTTGACCCATATCCGTTGTGAAGTGCCTGCCCGGGATGCTGTGAGCACCTTGATCAGCTTTATTGAGCGGTTTCCCGTTCATCTCATTTCCCTCATGAACCATACGCCGGGGCAGCGGCAATTTCGCGACCTTGAAAAATATTTCATCTACTACGGAGGCAAAACAGGCCGCTCGCAAGAAGAGGTGCTGGAGGTGGTGCGTACCCGCCAGTCCACAGGGGCCATGCGTGCCGCTGACAACCGCCCCGCCGTCGTAGCCCTTGCCCGGCATCACGGTATCAGATTGGCTAGCCACGACGACATCACACTGGAGGAAGTGGAAAAATCTGTGGCAGAAGGCGTGACTGTAGCGGAGTTTCCTACAACGCTGGAATCTGCGGTGGCGTCGCGCCAAGCGGGAATGGCCACTGTCATGGGCGCGCCGAACGTCGTTCGTGGTGGCAGTCATTCCGGCAATGTTGCTGCACGCAGTCTCGCGGATGCGGGCATTCTGGATATCCTGTCATCCGACTATGTGCCGGCCAGTTTGCTTCTTGGCGCATTCCAGCTTGCGGATTGTTCGGGCATCGAGGGATTGCCGGGCGCCATCCGGCTTGTGTCGAAAAATCCTGCGCAAGCGCTCGGGCTTTCTGACCGGGGCGAGATTGCGGTTGGCAAACGTGCAGATATGATCCGCGTCGGGATGATGAATGATCAACCCGTAGTCCGCGAGGTTCTGCGCCAGGGACGCCGTGTCGCTTGAACAGGCAGGACAACACGACGAGCGGCTTTCCGGCGCATGCTGCCTTGACCGGCTTCGACAGCGGTTGTTTCGTGGCTGTTGCTGGTCCCAGTGGTGCAGGCAAGGATACCTTGATCCGAGGTGTCCAGGAGCGTTTGTCCCATGACAGACGGTTTGTTTTCGCCCGGCGCATCATCACGCGTCAGGGCGATTGCAGCGAAGACCACGATAGCGTGACGCCAGCAGAATTTGCCGAATTGAGCGTCTGCAATGCACTGCTGCTGTCATGGTCGGCCAATGGACTGTCCTATGGCATACCAGCAGGGCTTGCATCAGAGCTGGTGCAAGGGCGCATCGTTATTGCCAATGTTTCCCGCGCAATTTTACCAGAGGTACGCCAGCGCTTTCGTTGCCATCTTGTGGTGCACGTAACAGCCGCACCGGATGTATTGGCTTTGCGCCTGCAGGCAAGAGGCCGCGAGGATGTTCCGGCTCAGCAGGCACGTCTTGCAAGGGCATTGCAACAGGATGCGACCGTGCATGCAGACGTCACCATCAACAACTCCGATAATCTTGACGGATCACTACACTTGTTGGAACAAGCGTTGATGGCTCTGGTCGACACCTTGCCTACAGGGCCATCGGTTCCGCATGGCTGACCCGCGCTTCGCCATCTATCTTGCGCCGTCACCGGATTCGCCGTTGTGGCATTTCGGCTCGCGCGTGCTGGGCTATGACGCTGTGAGTGGTTCAGAGATGTTTGGTTTTGCTCCGGCCGGCATTGAGCCGGCCGTTTGGCGGAGCATGACAGAGCGGCCGCGCGCTTATGGCTTCCACGCCACGCTGAAGGCACCCTTCCGCCTTTCGCATGCCGCAACGCAGGCGGAACTGGAACAAGAACTCGTGCTTTTCTGTCGTTCGCGGCCAGCCTTCGATCTTGGACCACTGGCCGTCAAGGCGATTGGCAGCGACGGAGGAAGAGGCTTTGCGGCGCTTTTGCCAACGCGGCCTTCGCCGGAACTCACGGCATTGGAGCATGATACTGTCCGCGCGTTTGATCGTTTCCGCGCCCCTTTGACCGGGGATGAAAGATGTTTGCGAAAGCCTGATTCCCTGACCGCCCGCCAACGCGATTCCCTTGATCGTTTCGGCTACCCGCATGTTGGCGCGGACTACCAGTTTCACATGACGCTCAGTGCCGCGGTCAATGCGATTGCTGAAATTGCGGACGTGCTGGCGGATGCGATGGCCAACGAGATTGGTACAGCGCATCTCAAGGTGGATGCCCTGGTGCTTTTTAGGCAGGATGGCCCTGACCAGCGATTTCGCGTCTTGCGCCGTTTTGCCATGACAGGCGTTCTGTAATCGGCAGGAAACATCCTTTGAACCACCCCTGTTTTCTTTGACCTCCCCCCGTTAAGTTAGAGCATGACGTTATTAGACGGAACCACTGCGACGGAGCAGATTTGGTCCGGTTTTCCGAAGGGCGACGAAATCGATCTGGTTGATCGACCGAGGAGCCCTTCGGAAAATCCGGGTCAAATCAGCCCGTCCCTCTGGGTTGCGCTGGCGATGAGCGCCCTGTTTGATCCGGTCCTCGACCGATCAACCAGATCGCTCTCGGCCCGGATCAAACAGGATCGTCTCATCCCAGCTGCAACGCAGTTGTTTCCGTCTAAT